>JALYTU010000375.1 GCA_030854125.1 Actinomycetota bacterium
ATCAACTCGTCCACCCTCGACGTCGCCGAGCATGCCGTGGTCTGCCTCACGTTCGCCGATCTCACTCAGCAGAATGCGGACAGGCGCGAGATCGAACGGCTCCAGACCGAGCGTCTGCGCGAACTCGAGCGAGGTCAGGACGCGCTCACCCAGCAGGCGACCCACGACGCGCTGACCGGCCTGCCCAACCGAAGCCTGCTGCGCGAGCGGGCGGTGTACGCGCTTGACCAGCCCGCCATGGGCGGCCCGGCCACGTCGCGGTCATGTTCGTGGACATCGACAACTTCAAGCTGGCCAACGACTCCCTGGACCACCATCGCGGCGAGCGGCTGCTGCGCGCCATCGCCCAGCGGCTGAGCGGCGTGCTCGCGCTCGCGGCCCCGCGCCACCACGAAAGTACGCTCGCCCGCCCCGGCGGCGACGAGTTCATCGTCCTGTGCGAGGGGCTCGCGACCGAGCGCGATGCGGTCACCGTCGCCCAGCAGCTCCAGGACGCCCTGCGCGCTCCGTTCTTCATCGACGGGCGCCTGGCCCAGGTGACCGCCGCGCTGGCAGCATCCGGTCCGCGGCCTGCTCGGACCCGGCGAGTTCATCCCCGTCGCCGAGGAGAGCGAGCTGATCGTCGCTCTCGGCGCCTGGGTGATCGAGGAGGCCTGCGCCCAGATCCGCCGCTGGCACGATGCTCACTCCGCCCAGCTCGGGGTCCGCGTGTCGGTCAACGTGTCGGCTCCTCAGCTCTCGCCTGTGCTGATCGAAACGGTGACAGCGGCATTGGAGGAGAACGCGCTCAGTCCGTCCTCGCTGGCCCTGGAGATCACCGAGAGCCTGCTCGTCGAGCACACCGAACCCGCGCGCGAAGTGCTGGGCGGCCTGGAAGCGCTCGGGGTGGCAATCGTGCTGGACGACTTCGGCACCGGCTACTCGTCGCTGCGCTACCTGTCGAGCTTTCACGTCAGCCAGCTCAAGCTTGACCGCTCCTTCACCGCTGATCTGGCCCGTGAGGCCCGCCCGGCCAAGATCATCGCCGCCACAATCGATATGGCCCGCGCCCTGGGCATGACAGTCGTCGCCGAGGGCGTGGAGACCGAGGCGCAGCTCACCGTGCTGCGCCGGCTCGCCCCTGACTACGCGCAGGGCTTTCTAGATCCCGGCCACGGCGGACGCGAGCCGCTCGCATCGGCGCCAGCAGGTGGCCATCGGGCGCCTGGCCGGCTGGTTGTTCCTGGGCGGGTCGGTGATCGCACTGCCCGCCGACCTGCCTCTGAGGTCGGCCAGCCTGTTGACCGCAATCATGCTTTCTGTGATGGGGGCGGTGTCGGGAGTCATCTGCCTGCGCCTGCGCTGGGAGCGAGTGTCCGAGCGCTTCCTGATCGCCGCGGGCGTCATCGGGACGATCGAGGTCACGATCTCGGTGATCGCGGTCGGAGCTCACGGGCCGGTGCTCGAGCCGATCTAGTGTGCTGATCGCCACCACCGCGGCCTACGCGTTCCGCGACCGGCGGGTGATCGCCTTCCATGTGGCGCTGATCGCCGTCGCGATGGCCACCGCGATGCTCCTACGCGACCAGCTGTCCTCTCAGGCGGTGGCTCTGACCGTCGTCCTGATCCTCACCGTCGCGACCATGTCGGCGCTGATCGCCTATCTTCGCACGAGCTCGTACTCCAGGCGCTCGTGCAGACGACGGTAGTTGCCGACTCCCGTCAGGGATCGCTGGCGGCCAGCCAGGACACCGTCGCCCGTCAGGGCGGCGACGAGTTCGCGGTGCTGGCCCCCGAGACCGACGCCGAGGGCGCGGAGATGCTCGCCGCCCGGATCCGCGATCGCCTCAGCCGGGTCCAGTTCGCCGGCGACACGATCGGCGCCACCGTCGGCTGGTCGGTCTACCCGGCCGACGGCCGCACGGCCGCTGAGCTGCTGGAGCGCGCCGACGAGCAGCTGATGACCGGCAAGCTCGCCCCGGCCCCGGGCATCGTCGCTCCGGGCGTTCCCACCCCGAGCGTGGCCTGAGCGTCTCGCCGAATCCCGTCGGGCGGATCGGAAACAATCCGCTTGTGCCCGACAACCCCGCCGGCCTCGTCTACGGAACCGTCACCGTCGCCGCGCTGCTCGCGGCCGAGAGCGCACGCAACGAGACCTACCTCGAGGTGATCGCCAGCGTCGTCATCGCCCTCATCCTGTACTGGCTGGCCCACGCCTACGCGGAGTTCGTCGGCCATCGCCTGCAGACCGAGGGGCACTTCACCTACGGCGGGCTGATCCGCACCGCCGCTCACGAGTTCGCCGTCGTGCTCGGCGCCACCGTGCCCCTCGCGGTCCTGCTCGGCTGCTGGGCGTTCGGGGCCCGGCTGGACACCGCCGTTTCGGCCTCGATCTGGTCCGCGACGGGCGCGATCGTCGCCGTCGAGGTGCTGATCGGCATCAGGGCCGGGCTCCGGGGTCGCGACCTCATTCGCCCGACGCTGTTCGGCGCCGGGCTCGGACTGCTCGTGATCGCACTGCGCGTCGTCCTGCACTGACCGGCGCCGCCCACGCCACATCAGCAGCATGCGCCACACCGGCCAACCCGGCCCACCACAAATCAGCAGCTGCCGCGGCGACCGTGAATTAAGCTGCGGACGCGTCGGAGCCATACCGCCAGCCCCCTGATGACAGGACGGAGTTCATGACCCTCAGCGCAGCGCGACTCGGATCGGCCATGTGGAGCCCGCAGGCCCAGATGGGGTCGATAGAGGGTGACCGGTTGGTCATTGTCCGGGGTCGGGGGGCTGAGCTCGAGACCGACGACGGTCGGCGCCTGCTTGACGCGACCGCCGGGCTGTGGCACGCGAACATCGGTCATGGCCGGGCCCGTCTGGCCGACGCGGCGGCCGCCCAGATGCGCGAGCTCGAGACCTACCACACGTTCGGGCGGATCACCAACGATCAGGCGCTGCGCCTGGCTGACCGTGTCGCTGCGCTGGGCCCGATCGCCGACGCCAAGGTCTTCTGGGGCAGTGGCGGCTCGGATGCCGTCGACACCGCGGCTAAGCTCGCGCGTCGCCTTTGGCAGCACGCTGGACAGGCGAACAAGCGGATCATCATCAGTCGCGACGGTGGCTATCACGGTCTGCATGGGTTCGGGACCAGTCTGGCCGGGATTGGAGTCAACCGCGAGGGCTATGGGTCTGAGTCGCTGATTCCCGAGACCGCCCGCGTGCCGACCAATGACGCCGACGCGCTCGAGGACACGATCCTGCGCCTCGGTCCTGACCGTGTCGCGGCCGTGATCGCCGAACCGGTCGTCGGGACCGGCGGGGTCATCTTCCCCGCGGACGGCTACCTGCCGCGCGTTGAGGCTCTGTGCCGTGAGCACGACATTCTGCTGATCCTCGACGAGGTGATCACCGGCTTTGGCCGCACCGGCGAGATGTTCGGTGCCCAGACGTTTGGGGTGTCCCCGGACATGCTGCTGATGGCCAAGGGGATCACCTCGGGCTACGCGCCGCTGGGTGGCGTGCTGATCGCCCCCCGCGTCTGGGAGCCCTTCTACGCGCCGGACGCGCCGATCTTCCGCCACGGCGTCACCTACGCCGGGCACGCCACCGCCTGCGCGGTCGCCCAGGCCAACCTCGACGTGCTCGAGAAGGAGGCACTGGTGGCCCGCGTCGGCGAGCTCATCCCGCAGATGCACAGCGCGCTGGCGCCGCTGGCTGATCACCCCCTCGTCGAGGAGCTGCGGGTCGGGACCGGGCTGATGGCCGGCCTCCAGCTGGTCGCCAACGCGCCCGGGGATCAGATCGCACGCCACTGCATCGAGCACGGCGTGTTGTTTCGGATCATCACCGGCAACACGGTGCAGATCTCCCCGCCGTTCGTGATCGACGACGCTGACCTGGAGCGCATCGCCGGTGCGCTGCACGCGGCGCTGGACGCCGTGCCGGTCTGACTCCGGCCGGGCCGCTCAGGCGCCGAAGCTCACCTCGAGCTCGTGTGGCTCGGCCCCGCGCAGCACCGACAGGGTCAGCGTCGCCGTCGAGCCCTTGACGGCACGCTCGAGG
>JALYTU010000017.1 GCA_030854125.1 Actinomycetota bacterium
GCCGAGGTAGAGACCATGAATGGGTGTTGAGTACGGGGTCGGTGACGGGAGCGGGCGAAACACCGCCTGGCGCAGCATGTAGCTTCCGCCGCCGACATCGCCGTCGACGAGGTTCGCGTCGCGGGCCTCGAGGTCGGCCGGGCTGAGCACGTGGCGAGCGAGGATCAAATCGCGAAATCCCGGCGCGTACCGCTCGACCTGGGCTTCGATGGCCTCGACGTGCCCGGCTACGCGTCGGTCCCAGTCGACGGTGATGGGACCGTGGGTGTAGGCCCAGGCGGTGTGTTTCCCGCCCGGAGCGCGCGTCGGGTCCGCGACGCTCTGCTGGCCGAGGAGCAGAAACGGCCGAGCTGGAAGGTCGCTCTCGGCAGCAGCGATGGAGGCGAGCAGTTCGAGCTCGGCGCCGCCGACGTGGACCGTTCCCGCCTCGCGGGCGCCCGGCGCCTGCCAGGGGATCGGCCCGTCCAGCGCCCAGTCGACCTTGACCGTGGCCGGCCCCTGCACGTAGCGTCGCAACGCCGCCCGGTACCACCCCGAGAGGGCATCTCCGCTGAGTCGGACGAGCGCCGTGGGCATCACGTCGGCGATCACCACGGGGGCGGAGAGTTCGCTCCCGTCGGCTGTCGCGACGCCGATCACTCGGCCGCCGTGGGACAGGATCCGAGTAACGGTCATCCCCGTCGTGATCTCGCCGCCGAGACTGCGCAGGTAGCTGGTGAGCGATTCGGTCAGCCGTTCGGCGCCGCCTCGGGGGCTTGGCCAGCCGACGGCGTGCCCGAGCAGGTTGAGGTAGAACGCCGCGATCCCCGATCCGGCCCCCCGCGGCGGCGTGTCCCCGTGCATCGCTGCGCCATAGAGCCAGGCCCGGGAGCCTTGATCGGCGAACAACCGGCGCCCCAGCCCGGCCGCTGACCCGGTGAGCAGCCGCGTGAAGTTCGCGACGGCCGTCGGGCCGGCCTGTCGCAGCAGCTTCAGCGGACCGATCAGGGGAGGAAAGCCGGCGAGCATCGTGTCTCTGACCGCATCGAACGCGTCGAGATACGGCGTGGCGAACCGGGTCCAGGCCGCCCCGTCTCCGGAGTGGCGCTGATCAAGCGATTGCGCCGTGGCAGCGAGGTCGCGGTACAGCACCACAGCCGTACCGTCAGGCAGCGGGTGAGCCATGCACGCTGCCGGGTGGACCCATTCCAGGCCGTGGTCAGCGAGTGGCATCCGTGCGAACACCGGGGACGCGACGGCCGCGGGGTAGACCGAGGAAAACGTGTCATGGTGAAAGCCCGGGCGCGTCAGCTGTTCGGTGCGCACGGCACCACCCGGCCGGTCGTTGGCCTCTAAAACGGTGACCGAGCGCCCTGCCTCGGCCAGCCGGATAGCGGCAGCGAGCCCGTTGGGCCCGCTGCCGATCACGATCGCGACGCTGCTCACGACGCGATCTGAAGCGCCAGCTGATGCAGCATGCTCTGGGCCACGATGTTCTCCTGGCCCCAGAACGCGTGCTGGGCATCGCGCCCAGCGATCCGGTAGCTCTGCTCGATTGCCCATGGCATTGGGTCCCAGGTGCCGGCCGCGCGCACCCAGGCCTGGCCGTCGGCGAGATAGAGCAGCAGCCGGTTGTGGCCCGCGCCCATGAAATGGCCCTGATGGGTGGTGAGGTCAAAGCCGACGAGCGGCTCACCGCCCTCGGGCACCGCCGGCGGCTCGTTCTCCCCGTACTTGGCCAAACCCGCTTCTAACGCCTCGAGCCACGCGGCGAGCGCCGCTGGATCGTCCGGGGTCACGAGCTTGGTGATCGTGACGTAGCCACGGGTGAACACGGGACGACCCGCGGCGGTTCCGGCCGCGACCTCGATCTCGAACGTCTGCCCGTCCAGGCCACCAGCGCGTAGCGGCGTGAAGCGACCGATCTCGCTGGCGTAGTCGGGCCACGTCTCGGGTGCTGTCAGTGCCGCGATCACCGCGTCGGCCGAGGGCATCAGGACCGGAGGGTACGTGTGCAAGGTCTGCTCGGTGGCCGGGGCACCTTCGGGCGTCAGCGGGCCGAGGCGTGCGAGCGCCAGGCGCGCTCCCGGGTCGTAGTTGGCCCGGTCGTCGGCGCTGCGAAACGCGATCCCCCATCCACGCCGAGCGTCGTCGCCGTACGCCTCCGCAAACCACGCACCCAGCAGCGTCGAGGCACCGTCCAGCAGCTGCTGACGGCTCAGCCTTCCACGAACCGAGTCCGCGCTGTCAAAGCGGTGCCCGCCGAACGCGCGATGAAACGCCGGGAGATCACCCACGTGCAGCCGGGCATGTCCGGGCTTGCCATACCAGTACGTGGTCAACACGCAGAACGCCAGCCGCAAGTCGTCAACCTCGCGCTCGCCGACGGGACGGCGGAAGTAGGCGGCATTGAGAAAGTCAGTCACCCACGGCGCGGCATCGCGCCCCGCGATCGAGGACCCCGACATCCGGGCGAACCGCAGCAGGCCGGTCTTCGAGGGTTGCGTGCCGGCAGGCGACTCACCGTCCGGCGCGTCATCGAGGTAGTCGGGCAGCTCAGCAGCGGTCAGATCATGTTCAGAGGTCGACATCAGCGCTCGTTTCCCGTTGAAATTGCGAAAGGCTTGTGCCGGTCGGCTCATCGGTCGACCGATCGGCGTGCAGTGCGTCTCGCACGTAGGCCAGCAGCGCTGGATCGGCGCTGCTGCGCCGCTCAACGAGCTCGCCGGTGCACTGGCACATGTCGATCACGACGCGGTCCTCGGCCATCTCGACGAGCCCCCAGGTGGCCCCAGCCTCGGTCCAGCGCTCGAGGTCTTCCACGTTGATCCCACGTGCCGGCCCTTCGCGCCTTCGCGCCCGATCGCCGCCAGCTGCTGGGGGTCAAGTTCAGTCTGAGCGCGCTCGAACAGGGTCCGCTCCTCGAACCGGACCTGGTTTCGCAGTCGCTGCCCGAGCTGCCGCAACGCCTCCGGTCCGACGCCCGGGCCCGCCGAAAGGTTGCTGAATCGGCTGCGCAGATCGGCGTGGTCATTCCGGACGCGCTCGACATCCGGGTCAGCGGTACTCGTGCGGGCGGCCAGGGCAGGAAGCAGCAGCTCCTCCTCCTGGCGGAAGTGCTGCTGGCCGTCGCGATCCCAAAACTCGACCGCCGCGCGCCGGCCCGCCTCGGCGTCGGCCTGGGTGGCGCGCCGCAGTCGCAGCGCGAGCTCGAGCGCGACGTGATGCTCTCGAGAGAGAAGGGCAAGCTCGGGGCAGCGCTTCATCGGGCGTTCCTCCAGTCGGGTTCGGGCGTGAAGATCATGTCGTGCTGCGATATCTCTGTGCGACATCATCGCCTGATCTCCGCGGTCGCCCATCAGGAGACGTCCGCACGGCGACTACGGGCTTTCCCATAGAGGCGACCGGGGGACCGCAACGGCGGGCGATCGTCACGCGCGACAGGAGCGCCCGCGCCCGAACTGACGGAATGAGCGACATTGGTGCAGCCAGCGTTCAGCCCCGCGGACTTGCGCTCCCACTCGATCATTAGCAGCAGAGCCGCAAGCATGCGGGCCTGGTTCGCGCCCGAACGCAGGAAAGACGCCGACGCACGCCAGGGCAGGCGGCGACCCCCCGGCATGCCCAGCTCTTGCTGTCTCTGCTCGTTAAGCCGACGTGTGGACTTCAGCTCGGCAGCGCTACGAGTCCGACGACCCCGATGATGTAGATGACGAGTACCGCGATGCTGTCGATACCGAGTCGGGCGTGCTGCTTAGCGGGGCGGAACAGCAGCCCCGCCATGTAGATGATCGTGAGCAGCGCCCCGAGGCCGGTGAGGTAAATGTCTGAAGCGTGCGCGTTGGGAAGCACCGCCTTACCGGATACGAGCACGGCGAGTAGGAACAGGACCGGCAGGAAGGCGTTCCCGCCAAAAATGTCGCCGAACGCAAGCTTGTAGTCACCCTGGCGAACGGCAGTCAGGCCTGTGCTGAGCTCGGGCAGCGACGTCACCGCCGCCAGCACGGTGGCGCCGAAGATCACGCCTGATAGCCCGACATGGTCAGCAGCGGCCGTCCCACTTTCCTCAGCCAATGCTCCGGCAACAAGCGTGACCGCCGCCGCGACCCCGAACACTAGACCCGCCTTGGCTGTACTTACGCCGTGTCGCTTGGCGGCCTGGGCGCGCTTGGCTCGTGAGTGGCCGCGCGGCTCTGGCTGACTGTCTGGGGCCTCGCCGCTGTTTGACCACGGCAGGCTACGCCCGGCGCGTTGCGTGAGTACGAGCCCCGCGACCCAGATGACAGCGATCAGGACCACGTCGGGTGTTAGCCGGAAATGGATGAGGTTCTTGGGCAGCTGCGTGCCCATTACCACGACCACGAGGACAGCCAAGACCACGGCACCTTCAATCACCAGCGCGAGACTGGCCGCCTGGTAGGTCAACGCCCGGCGCTCGCGCACACCGAAGGCATCAAGCGCGACGAGCACGACCGTCTGAATCGCAATGCCGCCCAGAATGTTGCTCACCGCGACGTCAAGCTGCGCGCTGGCCGCCGCGCTGTAGGTGATCGCGATCTCGGGCAAGTTCGTCGCGACGGCCAGCAGGATCAGGCCTCCCAGGGCTTGGCCCAGATGCAACCGGTCAGCGAGAATGTCGGTGTAGTTCGAAAGGAAGATCCCCGCGACCCAGATCGCGACCGCGCACGCGACGAAAACAACCAGTTCAACCCCGAACGGCAGGTGCGGCAAGATGCTCACCCGCGACTACTACCCACAACGGCCGCCGAAGCACAATGGGCCACGACAGTGTCATCCTGCAAACCCCTGAGATGCAGAAGGCTTGAGCGTGCACGCGGGAATGCGTCCCAGCGAGCAACCGGGGATCGCGGTACGCGTGCCAAGGGGCCTATCGTGGCGTGGCCGGTTGTCGCGAGGACGGCCACATCCAGGATGCTCTCCAGAGGCGACGCCAGCAGGCGCTGGACGCGTCCGAGCAGAAGGGGGGTCAGCAGTTACCTGCCCGGCGCGCACGTCTGATACCCGTGTGTGCAGGTCACGCTCTTGCTCAGCGAGGCAAAGCGGGGCCCGAGATCCCTGACCGCCGTGCTCATCGCCGACTGCGGGGACCCGGTGACGGCTAACGAATCGTCGAGTTGCCTACGTAAGAGTTCGACCGCCGCGCCCTGTGTCGCGGCCTCAGTAAGTGCGCAGCGAGTTAAGCCGTAGCGACTGTCTCGTCGCCGAGGCGATCGCGGGCAGTCCCGCGGATTGGGGATGAATGCGATCGCCTCGAAACCGACCCGGCTGGACGGTACGGCCTGAGCCACCACGGCCGCTCGCTTCCACGCCCCGGCTCTGCCGACCGCACGATCCGGTTGGCGACATCTAATCGTTCGCGTAGCGGCCAGTGATCGCCGCGTCGCACCAGTTCGGCCTTTTGGCGCATAGACGTCGCTCCGCTGTCCCGCACCGTTCTGACCGGGTATGAGGATGCCTGTACCCTGCGAGGCGTTGTGAGCGGACTGACGTGGCAAGCCCACATCCGGCTGCGCGGGGCCGTCGTCGTGCCCAGGTCAGGCCGGATCCGCATTGACCGGAAGGGCCACGTAACAGGCCACGTCGCCGGGCTCTGCGACGGCATAGTCGGTGGTGTAGATCTCGCGGGGAGGTCCGATTGCGGCGCGATTGTGACTGCTCGGCCAGGCTAGGACGGCCTCGAAGGCCTCCAAGATGCTCGGGAACAGCAATCGCGATTTTGGTACTTCGACGTACGCTTGGCAGTGGGCCTCCTCCACGCGGTGTGCCCGGTCGGGGTCTGCGACCGGGATGCAGACCTCGACCGGTCCGTCGGAGCCCCAACTGACCTCACCGTGATAGATGACGAACGGCGGTCCGGCGGTTCCCCCCGCCTGGGCAGCGTGCCCGACGAGTTCGTCGATCGAGGACCGAATGAACTGGGTGAGCTCACCCGCGGTCGCGGTTCGGCGTCGCGTGATCACGTGTTGACTGGGGATGTCGCGCAACATGACGGGGAACGAGGCTCCGTCCGAGACGCCGTACCCATCAAGACGCTCCATCGATACTGCACGCGCGAGGAACTCGGCCAAACTCCGCTGACGGGCGTGCGCAGACTCCCGCCGAGCCCAGAACGCCTTCACGAGTCGTGCTCGGTCCTCGGGGGTCGCTGCCAGGACCCGGCGGACCTCGCTCAGCGGCATCTCGATTCGCCGCAACAAGACGATGAGCCTGGCGACTTCCAGCTGGTGGACGCCATAGCGCCGGTAGCCGGTGACGGGATCCACGTTCTCGGGGGCCAGGACATGCTTTGACTCGTAGAGGCGAAGCGCCTTGGTGGAGAGCCACGAACGCCGGGCGAACTCTCCGATTGTGAGGTGGCTGGCGGTGGGCTGCGGAATGATCGTGATTCTCCGCGCGAGCGAACATCAAGACTCGTTCGCGATCAAGTAGACGACCTCGTTTTGCCACTTTGACATATCGGGCTGGGTACGCGGGTCCGTGAGATAGCTCTCGGCCCTCGCGTCCCAGAACTCGCGCCCTGCCCGCGTGTGCATGGCGAGGGCAAGGTGCTCCTGCCGTGCCCAGTCGCGCAGCGCCGCGTGCACGGCGGCGATCTCATCCGGGCTACCTTGATGGGTACCCACGACATAGCGGCCGGCGGGCAACGACCCGGGTACGAGACCTTGGGTGGCCTCGACGGGCCGTGCCACGGGAACGTTGACCGACATGTCCATGGTCTCGTCTCGCGAACCGATGGACATGTACCGATACGTCGGACCGCCCGCTGGCTCGACGGCGTGGTCGGTAAGCCAGTCGTAGACCTGCGGAATGAGGGCGTTTGCCTGCCAAAAGTGGGCGAGATCGACCGTTGTCGGGATGCCGACGTAGGGACGCAGCGACCGATCTTCGATCTGGATCGTGAGATTCATATTGCGGCTCCTTGGTTGAGGTCGGTCTCGGATATCTCCAAGTCGGCTCAGTATTCGCCCTGCCCCAAGGGGAAGGTCAAGGCCCCCCAGGCCGGGCGAGGCCGACACTCAGCTACCCGTCGGTACCGTCACCAACGGCATACCGCACGATCAGGCCCGCACGGCGGGATCGGTTGCGACCGCGGCGAACAGCTCCCGCACGACAAGTCGCGTAATGACCCGCGCCCGCTCGACGCGTATTGATCCCCTTAAAGCGTGCTTCTCTGGCACTGTCGTGACCTCCTCCTGGCCGCGACGTTCAGACACAGGGCGGTCGGCGGGACCGGTCGTTTACCTCAGTATGCGGGTGGCTTCGAGTGCCTCCGCGAGCACGGTGAGCGTTTCCGTCGCGGCCTTCTCGCGCTTGAGCGACCAGCCAGCGAGCAGCGGCTCAAGCTTTGACCCGAGCATTTTGATAAAGCGCTCGGCGAGACGCTGTCCGTCGGGGGTGAGCTCGATAACGGTTACCCGACCGTCCGCCGCCTCGCCGCGGCGATAGAGCAGACCCCGGCGCGCGGCGCGATCCACCAGCCGGCTGACGTTGGAGCGATCGCAGCGCAGCACCTCGGCCAGGTCGCCAATCGCAGCCGGTCGCATCGCAGCGCACAAAAGCTCGGCTTGCTGGACCGTCAGCCCCAGCTCCCGGCTCGTTTGCGTATACGTGGCATCGAGCGCCAACCGTAGGCGGCCCAGCGCCTGCGGGACGGTCGTTGGCTCAGCGGGTGTCCCTCGGGTCGGCATCGTTTCAGCTTAGCCAAAAATGTGATGACATCACGCATAAGCGTGCTACTGTCACGCAAATTACATGACATCATCACGCAAATAAGGGGAAAGCTCATGGTCGGCCTCAAACACACCGCAAGCGTATTTACCAAGCTCGAGTTGGCCTATCTCCACGGCGAGCGTCGACTCGCTCGCATGGCCACCGTGGGCAAGGACGGCACTCCGCATGTCGTCCCGGTGGGATGGACCCACAACACCCACACCGACACGCTCGACGTCGGCGGCCACAGCCTCGCTGAAACCAAGAAGTTCCGTGATGTCGCGCGCAGCGGCCGCGCGGCAATCGTGATCGACGACGTCGCCAGCACCAACCCGTTTCGGCCCCGCGCAATCGAAGTCCGTGGACACGCTGAGGCGATCACCGGCCCCGAGCCGATCATCCGCGTCTACCCCGAGCGGATTGTCGCCTGGGGGATCGACTCGCAACGCAACGCCAGGACCGTCAAGGGCGCTCCACCGGACGCCGCTGACGCGATCGCGGATCACCCAAGACAAGGAGAACGCAACGCCTGACCGCCACGACCCACGATCCTGAGCCTATGGACGTCCGGGTCGGCCGTCGCTGAGTCGCCGAGGTATGGCGTCGAGTTCTGCTGCCAGCCGAGAGACTGACGTGGGCGGCATCCCGCAAGCCGCCGCGTTCGAGCACGATCAGGCGGGACCGGCTGAGAACAATGAGATCTGCCAGATGTCGGTTGCGCGGTTCAGGACGGGGTTGAAGACCGTCTGTTCGGGCGTCATCCCCAGGGTTCTGGCCAGGCGTTGAGAGCGGGTGTTCTCAGCGCGAATGATCGAGATGAGCTCGGGCAATTTGAGCCGCGTGAACGCGTCGTCTCGAGCGGCGCGTGCTGCTTCGGTGGCATACCCGCGACCCCAGACCTTTCGCGCCAGTCGCCAGCCGATCTCAGGCCGGTGCGCCAGTTCGGGCAGGAAGGTCGGATACGCGACTCCGGCAAACCCGATGAACTGCGGTGCCGTCTCAGCCCCGCAAACATCGACGGCCCAGAATCCGAAACCGTGCTGGGCCCAGTGCTCAGTGACTAGGCCGAAAAGGCCTCAACGGCGGCGTCATCGACTGGTCGATTTAGATACCGGGTTACCTCCGGGTCACGATTGATCGCGGCCAACGCTCCCACGTCGTCCTCGCGCCACGGACGCAGCCGCAGGCGCGCAGTGATCAGCTCGTCGACGCCCATCAGACGCGTGCACTATCGCAACGAAACAGCGACTCTGCCCCGTGTTCAGCCAGGCACATCGGTTGGGCAGGTCCACGAGCAAAGCGCCAGGTTCGGTTGCTCGGGGTCGCCGCTGGCGGTGGTGGCCACGACGGCGCAATTCATCGTGAGACCGCCGCCGGCGGCGTTAATCGCGGTGCCGATACGGTGAGTAGCCAGTCCAGCTGTGATGCCGGCAGCTGCCTGGGGCCGCCGAACGTCGGAACCTTACGGGCAGACAAGAGCACCGCGCTGAGCCATCGGCGCGGGTTCCTTCCTCGGTCGCCGAGAGCAGGGCGCGGACGAGTGGCGACAGGCTTGCGCCCGTGCATATGCAAACCACCACGTTCGGGCTCAGCTCGGCAAGCGGAGTGCCGGGCCGTGACGCCTCCGATTCTTGGTCGCCGCTTCTGGTCTCGGCAGGGAGCAGCAGTCAGCTCGAGATTGCCCCATCGTCGCGACGAAGGGCAGCGGCTGTGAGCCGACCGGCGTGGCCGTCGTGCTCGCGGCCGTCGTCTACGCCGCCGCGGCGCGGCTCTACCGGCCCGACGGCGGACCGGCTAGCGCCGTGGTGGCGGGCCAATTTTTGCGGTTCGTTTCGCAGCGCTTCAAGTCCTCCGGCGATGAACGTCAACGCGAGATCGAGAACCCGCAGGGTCTCGGCGTGGCTGAGCGGACGACCGCGGCCTTGGAGCAGACGGTTGCGCGCGACGCCGAACGTGCTGGTCATCGAGGCTGCGATGATGGCGGGTCGGACGTCATCGGAACCGACGTCAAGATCTCTGGCGATCGATGCCGCGAGGATGCGCTCAAGCGGCGCCGAGCGAGCACGGTCTCGGCCGCGCAGGCTTTCGCTCGCCGCGATGATCCTGCCGCGCAGCCTCGCGCGAGCGTCAGCTGCGTCTTCTGAGGTGAGGAAGGCGCGGAGCGCCTGCACGGTGGTCTCGCCCGCCGACCGTTGCAGCAGCGCATCTTTTAGGCGTTGGTGGACGAACGGCTCGTCGGCGAAGACGATGTCCTCCTTGCTCTCGAAGTAGGAGAAGATCGTCCGCGGAGAGACTCCGGCCGCTTCGGCTATCTGGGCGAGCGTCGTTTCGTCGTAGCCCTGGCGGGCGAAGAGGTCAAGGGCCGTGTTCTCGATCGCGTCGCGTGTCGCCTGCTTCTTGCGTGCGCGGTGGCCGGTCACCGGCTGCTCGGCTCCGGCCGTGGTCATCTAGTTAGTGTAAAAGATTTGCATTCGTCGCAAACTTGCATCGAGTGTTGACATTGAGCTTGTCACCCGTAGGGTGCAGCCTATGCAAATTTGCGACCTACGCAAATCAGGCCTGCAGCGGCGATGTCAGACCGTCGCGTACGGGGGCAATGCACTCGGTCTCGCTGCCGCGGCTGTCTTCGCGGCGGTCGGCGTAGTCCGTCCGAACTTCTCAGATCCCGGCGGGTCAGAGCAGTCGCTCACGAGGTTCTGGGCGGCGTCCTCGGCGGTGAGAACGTGGGCGATGGCGGGCGGACTGGCGACGGCCATCCGACGCGACCAGCGTGCATCGCCTGAGCTGCTCGCGGTCGCGGCGCTTGGTGACTCCGCGCTCGGCGTGTGGCAGCGCAACGTGCGCATGGCGATGGTGCCCGCGCTGATGGCGATTGTGCACCTGCGAAGCGCGCGTGTCCTGTTCCTGCAGCGAGGTCATAGCTGAGCCCGTGGCCAGAGTCCATGAGTCGGACGGAGCGCTCACGGTGACCTGCCGCCCGACGACACCCTTCCGCGCCGTGCCTGTCGACGACCAAAACAAGGGAGATAGTCATGCAAGAGGGGTACGAGAGCCTGATCTCGAGTCGCGTCCTGACGGGGTGCTTTTGGTCAGGATCCGTTCTCGGCAGCCGGGCCAGGCTGCCAATCGGTCGCTGCATCAGGAGATGGGCAGCATCTGGCAGGACGTCGCCAAGGACCCTGACGTGCGCGTGGCGCTGCTCACCGGTGACGGTCCGTCCTTCATGCCGTCCGTCGAGGTCGATACCCAGCTTGCCGACGCCGGCAAATTCCCCGAGGTGGCTGGGTTGATGAAGGAGAGCATGCGCATCGTCTACGGCGTCATCAATTGCGACAAGCCGATCATCTCGGCCATCAACGGAGACGCCGGTGGCGCAGGGCTGGCGGCCGCGCTTCTGTTCGACATAAGCATCGCGGGCAAGGACGTCAACCTGATCGAAGGACATCTTCGCTTCGGCGTCACCGCGCTCGATCACTCAGCGATCCTTTGGCCACTGCTCTGCGGCTTGGCGAAGGCCAAATACCACATCCTTACCTCGGTATCGATCACCGGAGCGCAAGCGGAACGGATCGGGCTCGTCAGCCTAGCGGTCGACGATGCCAAGGTCCTAGACACCGCGCTTGAGATCGCCGGTCAGATTGCCCGTGGACCCCAGCACGCGCTGCGCTGGACCAAGCGGATCCTTAATCACTGGGTTCGACAGGCGGCCCCGATTTTCGAAGCGTCCCTAGCGTTCGAAGCTGTCAGCTTCTTCGGCGACGAGCACATCGAAGCCCTGGAAGCGATCCGAGATCAGCGGACGCCCGCGTTCCCGTGGGTGGCCTGGTAAGCAGCCGGGTGCGGGTGGCCCGGCTACCCGCATCATGTTCATCAGCACGTACCTAGACAGCGGAGCGCCGGCCCATCCGGTCGACGTTCGGACGCAACCTCTGCTTTCAACGAAGACCCAGCAACATGCCTACGCCAGCGGGCGCTGCTGTCGCTTCTCCTTTCGACCGCGCACACCCAGAAGCAGCAGCCGCGGCTTCGTGGCCGGTCCGGCGACGAAGCGGGAGTCTGAGCAGCCGGCGGCCGCCAACCAGCCGCGGCCGTCCCGGGACGGGACCAATGGCAGACCGCTGCGTCTCACAGCTGTAAGACGGCTCTTGTGGAGAGGGACGATCTTGCCGCGGCCGTCGATGCGTGCCGATCGTTGATCCGCGACAGGCTCCGAGACGATGTCACCACGGCGCGGCAGCGATGCTGGCTGACGACCAAACGATCCTGGCGGGCACCGCCCCGATGCGATCGATCCGTTAGTCGAGGTCTGACACGAGTCCGAGTCCTGCTGCGCCGCTTTCCGGCTGAGAAAGCCCATCCTCGCCTCGGTGTCTGCATCGAGAGCCGGGCGGCAGGACCGTGGTTCTAAGAGACGGCGGTCCAGGCGCGAATCAGGCGGACGCTCGCGGGCCTTGAGCGGGGGGTGCGAGGCAACGGGACGGACGCTAGCGCCAACTCCTCTATCGCCTGGCGGCGCGGCACAGTCATTCCTGATCGGGGCGGGCTTCCAGCCGCTATGGTCGCGTAATGGGGAGCCAGCGCTTGCACGTCCAGGCCCTGGTTTGGGCGTGGGCACTGTTGGTGGCCGGCGCTCTGCTGGCTTCGCCGAGCTTGGCCGGTGGTATGCAACACCCCGCGGTTGTTCTACGCGGATGTTCTGACGACAGTGTGGCGCTCTGTGGCGCTATCTCCGTTCCGTGGGACCGCCGGCGTCCGAGGCGGGGCAGGACTCACATCGCGTTCAAGCTCTACCGTCACACCGATGGCAGCCGGCCGGTTCTCGGCACCGTGGTAGCGATGAACGGAGGCCCTGGAGGAGCGTCGACCAAGCTCGGCGCTTTTCCCGTCGCGGGTCTGTTCTCGGGGCTGCTAGCCCGGCGAGATCTGCTGCTCGTCGATCAGCGCGGAACCGGCCAGTCCGGTGCGATCGACTGCCCGACACTCCAGGCCACGGCGCCTCAGGTACTGCCTGCTCGCGGCCTGCGAGCGGCGGTGGGGGCTTGTGCACGGCGGCTGGGGTGGCGCGCGAATCTCTACGGGAGCGGCGCGGCGGCTGATGATCTCGATGCAGTGCGAAAGGCGTTGGGCATCGCCCGGATCGACCTGTACGGCGTCTCATACGGCACCTTCCTCGCCCAGGCGTACGCCGCGCGCTACGGCGCGCACCTGCGCTCGCTCATCCTCGACAGTGCCTACCCCGCCCGGGGGATGGACATATGGGAACGCGACAACGCACGCGCCTTCCGTTTCGGGATCAGGCTGGTCTGCCTGCGTGATGCTGACTGCCGCGCCGCACGACGGGACCCCGTGGCGGATCTGCGTCGCGCTGCCGAGCGTCTGCGTCGCCACGCAATCTCGGGCACCGTGACCACCGCAGCAGGACGGCGTGTGCGGGTGCGCTTGGATGCCTCGGCACTGACGGGCATGGCTTATGACGCCGGCGGTTTTGCCGTGCCACAGCTCTACAAACAGCTCGACGCGGCGAGTCGCGCTCTACTGGCGGGTAACACCACGCCGCTGTTGGCGCTCTATGCCGACACGCTTGCCTCGCCCGCCCCGGTGTCGGACTGGTCGAATGGCCTCTACGCCGCGGTGACCTGCCACGACTACCCCGTGCCGTTCGACCGCGCCGCGTCAATCCCCGTGCGTGACACGGAGCTCGCCCAGGCGCGTGCGCGGCTAGCGCCTGCCAGCTTTGCGCCGTTCACGGTCGCGGACTGGCTTTCCGCGCCGATCGAGCCGGCCAACTACCTCGGCTGCATCGAGTGGCCTTCCCCGTCCACGAACGACCCACCGATACCTGTCCACGCACGGTTCCCCGCCGTGCCGACCCTTGTGCTCGCCGGGGATCTCGATACCTCGACGGCGCTGCCGACCGCACGAGCGCTCGCGCGCCGCTTCCCCCGGGCGCAATTTGTCCCGTTTGCCAACGCCACCCACGTGCTGTTGATCACCCCGTGCGCCCGGGAGCTCATCGCCCGCTTCGTCATCTCTCTGCACGTCGGGGATGCGAGTTGCGCAAGTCAGCTGCCACCGGTTCACCCAGTCAATTCGCTCGCGCACTCCCGAGTATCACTGCAAATCCTCCCCAACAGCCGGCAAAAGCTCGCCGTGAACCCGGAGTTGCGTCGCCATGTACAGGACCGGCTCACCGGGTCTCGCCAGCGGCTTGACGGGAGGTTGCGGTCTAGAGGTCAGCTAGGGAGGGCGGCGTCACGGACCACGAAAGGACCGACGCTGGGAGAGGCGTGGAGCCCGGAGCAGATCGCTGGGCCACTACGCATTGACGCCCGGAGGTAGCCCAAAGCAGCCAAGGCGCGGTGGCCGGAGTGGTCGGGTAGGCCCAGCGCCTCTCAGCGCTGGGCCCCCCTCAGAACCGGACGTGCGACTTTCACCGCATCCGGCTCAAGCCTGCCCGCCTGGTCCACCGGCGCGTCGCCCTACGATCCGCTCAACAGAGGGCGGGTCGTCCGCGGGTCCGTTCACCACGCCGACCGAGATCGTCGCGGTGTCTAACTTGTCCGTTGGTTCTGGGTTCATAGCCAGCGTCTCTTGGTGGGCTCACCTGACCACGTCAGCGCTCTTTCGAGCCCGGGCACCAGGCCCGGTATCCGGCCAGTTATGCGCGACGATCAGCTGAAGGGGCCGATCTTCCTGTCGCGGTTTCCTGTCGCCTTTCGGCCGCCGGCATTGGCTTCTTGGTCATCCTGTTCCCGCCAAGGAGTTGGGCGTTCCTCGCGGTCGGCTTACCCGCCCACACGG
>JALYTU010000376.1 GCA_030854125.1 Actinomycetota bacterium
GAGGACGTCTGATGATCATCAAGAAGAGCCCGGAGGAGATCGAGCGGATGGCCGCCGCCGGGGTGATCCTCGTGCGCACGATGAATCTCCTGGCCGGGAAGATCCGTCCCGGGGTCAGCACCCGGGAGCTGGACCAGGCGGCGGAACGCTTCATTCGCTCCCAGGGAGCGGAGCCGGCCTTCAAGGGCTACCGCGGGTTCCCGGGCTCGATCTGCGCGTCCCCCAACTCGATGATCGTCCACGGGATTCCGGGCGCCTACACGCTCGGGCGGGGCGACATCCTCTCGATCGACATCGGCGTCGTGCACGACGGGTGGGTCGCCGACGCCGCGCGCACATTTCCGGTCGGGCCGATCAGCCCCGTGGCCCACAAGCTGCTGAAGGTCACCGAGGGCTCGCTGCTCGCCGCAGTGCCCGTCTGCCGCGCGGGCAACCACCTCGGCGACATCGGTCACGCAATCCAGCGGCACGTCGAGGCCGAGGGAATGTCGGTCGTGCGCTCGCTCGTCGGGCACGGGATCGGCCGCGACATGCACGAGGACCCGCAGATCCCCAACTACGGGCAGGCCGGCACCGGCCTCGAGCTGGAGGAGGGGATGGTGCTCGCGGTTGAGCCGATGGTCACCGCCGGTCGCCACGCCGTGCGGGTCGGTGAGGACCATTGGTCGATCTTCTCCCAGGACGGGTCCCTGGCCGCCCATTTCGAGTTCACGATCGCGATCACCGCCGACGGGCCGCGGATCCTCACCCCGTGGCACGAGAAGTCGGTGCCGACGCACAGCGCCGCGGTCTGAGCCAGGACTGCCTGCAAACGTTGCTACCATCCCCCGTTGCGTTCGCAGCGTGTCCGCCAAACGCTGCGACTGCTCCTCGGCGAGGTAGCGGCGACCGCACCGGTCGCCAGAGCCCCGGCGGCGGAACCATCGGAATCTTCTACAGACGAGAGTGAAGCAAGCGTGAAAGTACGACCGTCGGTCAAGCCGATGTGCGAGAAGTGCAAGATCATCCGCCGCAACGGGCGGGTTCTCGTCATCTGTCCGAATCCCCGTCATAAGCAACGGCAGGGCTAGCCTCATGGCGCGCATCTCCGGGGTGAACATCCCCCTCAACAAGCGGGTCGAGATCGGCCTGACTTACATCTACGGCATCGGACGTACGACCTCCAACGAGCTCCTGGTCAAGGCGGGCGTCGAGCCCGACCGCAAGGTCCGCGACCTGACCGAGGACGAGGTCGTCCAGCTCCGTGACCTGATCGACGATCTGACCGTCGAGGGCGACCTGCGTCGTGAGCGCTCGCAGAACATCAAGCGCTTGCAGGAGATCGGCTGCTACCGCGGCATGCGCCACCGGCGTGGCCTGCCGGTCCGCGGCCAGAAGACCAAGACCAACGCCCGCACCCGCAAGGGTCCCAAGCGGATGCAGGTCGCAGGCAAGAAGAAAGCGGTCAAGAAATGAGCCCCGCCCCTCGCCGGCCTCAGCGCGGCCGTCGTCGCGTGCGCAAGAACGTCCCGATCGGTCAGGCGCACATCAAGACCAGCTTCAACAACACGATCGTCTCGCTGACCGACCGCGAGGGCAACGTCATCGCCTGGGAGTCGGCCGGCGGCGCAGGCTTCAAGGGCTCACGCAAGTCGACCCCGTTCGCCGCGCAGGTGACCGCCGACGCGGCCGCCCGCAAGGGCATCGAGCACGGCCTTCAGAAGGTCGAGGTGTTCGTCAAGGGCCCCGGCTCGGGTCGCGAGACGGCGATCCGCTCACTGCAGGCGGCAGGTCTCGAGGTGACCGGAGTCAAGGATGTCACCCCGCAGGCTCACAACGGCTGCCGACCCCGAAAGCGCAGGCGCGTCTAGTCATGGCTCGAGATACCGGTCCCCAGTGCAAGCAGTGCCGCCGTGAGGGTCAAAAGCTGTTCCTCAAGGGGGAGCGCTGCCTGACCGACAAGTGTGGCGTCGAGCGCCGCTCGTATCCGCCCGGCGACCACGGACGCGGGCGCCAGAAGCAGAGCGAGTACCGCGTCCAGCTGCGTGAGAAGCAGAAGGCGCGACGCTACTACGGCGTGCTCGAGAAGCAGTTCCGCATCTACTACGACAAGGCGTCGCGCCAGCAGGGCGTGACCGGCGAGAACCTGCTGCGCATGCTCGAATGTCGCTTTGACAACGTGCTCGTCCGCCTGGGCTTCGCCGCCTCGCGGCGACAGTCGCGCCAGCTGATCCTGCACGGTCATTGGACCGTCAACGGTCGCCGGGTGAACATCCCCAGCTATCAGATGCGCGACAACGATGTGATCGCGATTCACCAGAAGTCAACCGCGGGTCAGGTGATCCGTGACGCGACCGAGCTGACCGGCCAGGTGCCGGCGTGGCTGCAGGCCGATCACGATTCGCTCACGGCCAAGGTGCTGCGCAAGCCGGAACGGCGAGAGATTGCGGCCCCGGTGCAGGAACAGCTCATCGTCGAGCTGTACTCGAAGTAAGACGAGCTTTTTGGTCGCGCGGGTGCAAGCCCGGACCGCCGCGACGCTGAACGCCGCCCACTGGCGGCCAGGAACCCACGATGTTAGGACTCCAGATGCTTGATTTCCAAGTCCCGCGAATCTCCAGCGAGTCGGTCGACGACACGCGCGGCTCGTTTACGATCGAGCCGCTCGATCGTGGATTCGGCTACACCTTCGGCAACTCGCTGCGCCGCGTGCTGCTGTCCTCGCTGTCCGGTGCCGCCGTGACCAGCGTTCGGATCGAGGGCGTCGCGCATGAGTTCTCGACGATCCGCGGGGTCAAGGAGGATGTCACCGACATCGTCCTGAACCTCAAGGGCGTCGTCTGCCGCATGCACTCAGACGCGACCGAGATCGAGGCGCCGCTCGTCGTCACCGGTCCCGGTGACATCACCGCTAAGGACATCGATCTGCCCTCGGGCGTCGAGATCCTCAACCCCGACGCGCACATCGCCACGCTGGAGAAGAAGACCAAGCTCGAGGTCTACCTGACCATCGGCCGCGGGCGTGGCTACCGCCCCGCCGAGGAGAACAAGTCCTCGGACCAGCCGATCGGCGTGATCCCGATCGACTCGATCTTCTCGCCGGTGCGGCGTGTCGCCTACAACGTCGAGCAGGCTCGTGTCGGCCAGAAGACCGACTTCGACAAGCTGACTCTGGATATCGAGACCGACGGTTCGATCGACCCCCATGCCGCGCTGCGCGAGGCGGCCGAGATCCTGATCTCGCAGCTGGCGATCTTCACCGACGCCGATCGCGTGGTCGAGCTGCGGGACGTCGGCGCGCCCGGCGTGCTCGACACCGGCCTGGTCGGCGGTGCCCCGGTGGGAGCCGGAGCCCGCCCGCCCAACGCGATGGACGACATCCTGATCGAGGAGCTCGAGCTCGGCGTGCGGTCCTACAACTGCCTCAAGCGCGCGGGCATTCAGACCGTCGGCGATCTCGTCTCCAAGACCGAGGGTGAGCTGAACGCGATCCCGAACTTCGGCAAGAAGTCGATCGACGAGGTCATCGAAACCCTCCACGCGCGGGGCCTCGGGCTCCGCGACGACTAAGCTCCCGTCTGATGCGCCACCAGCGTAAGCGATACCAGCTCAGCCGGAGCGCTTCGCACCGCAAGGCCCTGCTCATGAATCTGGCCAAGGAGGTCATCGATCACGAGCGGATCCAGACCAGCGAGGCCAAGGCCAAGGCGGTCAAGCCCGAGGTCGAGAAGCTGATCACGCTCGCCAAGCGCGGTGATCTGCACGCGCGCCGGCAGGCGCTATCGGCTCTCGGGCAGGACAAGTTCGTGGTCTACAAACTGTTCGAGGAGGTCGCTCCGCGCTACATCGAGCGGCCTGGCGGCTATACCCGGATCCTCAAGCTCGGGCCCCGGCGCTCGGACTCGACCGAGATGGTGCTGCTGGAGCTGGTCTGACGGCGCGGGCCTACCGCGCTGCCCCGGGCCCGCCGACGGCCCGGCTCACGATCGAGTACCGCGGCACCGCCTTTGCCGGCTGGGCCGCGCAGAGGGGACAACGAACCGTGCAGGCCGAGCT
>JALYTU010000377.1 GCA_030854125.1 Actinomycetota bacterium
GTCAGCTGCTGAAGGTAGGCGGGAAAGCGCGCCACACGCTGAGGTGGGGAAGCACGGCGTGGGTCTGGGCCCCGAAGAAGTTGTTGTACCAGACGTTCAGCAGGCCCTGGATCATCGGCAGGTTGGCTTGCGGGGCGGCGCTGGCGAAGTGCTCGTCGATGGTTCGAAATCCGGTCAGCATCTCGTGAAAGGCCTCTCGGCCGATCGCGACCATCAGTGAGAAGCCGATCGCGGCGTCATAGGAGTAGCGACCGCCGACCCAGTCCCAGAGCACGAGCATGTTCGCGGGGTCGATGCCGAACTCGGCCACCGCCTCGGTGTTGGTAGAAACGGCGACGAAGTGCTTGGCCACCGCGTCCTGGCCGGCGTCAAGTCCGTGCAGCAGCCAGTCTCGGGCGGCGGCGGCGTTGGTGAGCGTCTCGGTGGTGGTGAACGTCTTTGAGCAGACCACGAACAGGGTCTCGGCCGGGTCGAGGTCATGGGTGTTCTCCCACAGGTCGACGGGGTCGACGTTGGAGACAAAGCGGCAGGTGATGTCCGGGGCCGCGTAGTCCTTGAGCGCCTCGTAGGCCATCGCCGGGCCGAGGTCAGAGCCGCCGATACCGATGTTCACCACGTGGCGGATACGTCGTCCAGTCTGCCCGGTCCAGCGCCCGTCGCGGATGCGGTCAGACAACTCGCCCATCTGAGCCAGGACGGTCTGCACCTGGGAGACGACATCGGCACCGTCGACCTCGAGGTGGGTGCCCGGGGTCATGCGCAGGGCGGCGTGCAGGACCGCCCGGTCCTCGGTGCTGTTGATGTGAGCACCGGCGAACATCGCGTCCCGGCGCTCGGCGAGCTTGGCCCGGCCGGCGAGCGCGAACAGCAGGCGCATCGTCTCCTCGGTGACCCGGTGCTTTGAGTAGTCGAGGATCAGGTCGCCGGCAGTGGCGAGCATCCGCGTCGCCCGCCCAGGATCCTGCGCGAACAGCTCCCGCAGATGGATCTCGGCAACCTGCTCGTGATGGGCGGCGAGCGCGGCCCACTCCGGACTGGAGGCGATCGACGCTTGCGCGGTCACGAAGCCGCCCCGGTGATGGCAGTCGCCTTTGACTGGATCGAATCCATCAGATCCTCCCAGGCGGTCACAAACGAAGCTGCCCCTTCGGTCTGCAGCCGAGCGGCCAGCTCCGCCACGTCGACCCCGGCCGCCTCGATCTTGGCGATCATCTGATCGGCGTCACCGCCGTCGGCGGGCAGCATCTCGCCGACCTTGCCGTGGTCTGCGAATGCCTCGAGTGTCGCCGGCGGAATCGTGTTGATCGTCTCCGGCGCGGCCAGCGCCTCGAGGTAGTAGGTGTCCGGCTTGGCTGGATCCTTGGTCCCGGTGCTGGCGAACAGCAGCCGCTGCGGGCGGGCGCCGTGGGTTTCGAGTTCGCGCCAATCCTCCGAGGCGAGGATCTGGCAGTAGCTGCGGTAGGCCTGTTGGGCCACGGCAATCCCCAGCGTGTCCTTGAGATCCTCCGGGAGCTCCTGCACGCTGGCAACATCCCAGCGTGAGACGAAGATCGATGCCACCGACGCGACGTCCAGGTCAAGACCAGCCGCACCGCGACGCTGCAGCCCACGCTGGTACGCGTCCGCGGCGGCCCGGTACTGGGCATCGGAGAACAGCAACGTGACGTTGACCGGGATGCCGGCAAACGTCAGCTCCTCGATCGCCGGCACGCCTTCAGCGGTGCCGGGGATCTTGATGAACAGGTTTGGCGTTGCCGCCTGGCCATGCAGCGCCTTCGCCTGCGCGATTGAGCCGGCGGTGTCGTACGCCAGGCGCGGTGAGACCTCCAGCGACACCCACCCGTCCCTGCCCTCGGTGCTGTCCCAGACAGGCCTAAACAGCGCCGCAGCATTGCGGAGGTCCTCGAGCGCCAGCTCGAAGAACTGCGCCTCGGTGTCCAGGCCGCCGGCCGCCAGTTCGCGCTCCTGCTCGTCGTAGGCATCGCTGCCGGTGATCGCCTTATCGAAGATCGACGGGTTAGAGGTCAGCCCGGTGACCGCATTCTGCTCGATGTATCGCGCGAGCTGGCCGCTGGTCAAAAGCCCTCGGGTGATGTTGTCAAGCCAGAGACTCTGGCCCGCCTCGTGAAGCTGCTGTGCGGCGTTCATGGTCGGCTCCCTTCAGAGACAGTCAGGGACAGGTCCACATGTAGTAGCGTCATTTCGCGCCCAGATCTTACGGTCGCGGGGCCACAGGTCGGAGGCAGTCCCTGCATCTGCGCCCTCAATGGATGAGCGGTCCGGGGAGCTCGCGGAGGTTGCGTTGCGTGCTCGACTCGGCCGTGTCGAACGTCGTCTCTATCGAGATAGCGTGTTCGCCCTGGGCATGACGTCGGCGGCGTCGCCGGTCTGGTGTGATAAATAGGGCGCGAGATAACGTCCGGCGAGCTTGTTCAGGGGCCACCAAAGAGCCTCACTGGAGATCGCGGAGTCGTCGCCGGCTCCGCCGCTGATGTCGGCGCGTAGGCAGCGCTCGGGCCCGCCGGTCAGCAGCACACCGCGCAAGATGGGGTGGAAGGGCTGCGGGTGAATGTCAACGCCCACGGATGCAGCGATCGCCTCTGCGACGGCATCGGCCTGCTGTGCGGCGAGGCCGCCGTGCTTGACCGGGAAGGTCGTCGCGTCACCGGCGGCGAAGACGCCGTCCAGGCCGGAAAGGCGGCCATGGGCGTCGGTCTGGATGAATCCGTCATGGTTGCACGGGATCCCGCGTAGACGAGGGCCGACCAGCTTGGGCTGGGTGACGATCCGATCAACCTGGATGCGCCGATGGCCGGGAGTGATGTCAAGCCATCCGTCACGACCGGGCACCCCGTAGCTGTTTGTCAACAGAGTCACGCCGCTGTCGTCGAGCAGCCGGCGCACCGCGGCGCTGGCGGTCTTGCCAAACATCCCAAGCGGCTCTTCCTCAGGCGTGATCAGGCTCAACTCCACCTCTGAGAGCTGACGTGCGGCGCACTGCGCCGCTGTCAGCAACGCCAGGTCATACAGCGGCAGGGGCCAGCTCACCCCAGCAGGCTTGACGAACGCGAGCTTGCGTACCTGGCCTTCGCGCAGCCGTTCAAGCAGCAGTCGGTAGTTCGATCCGTCAGCGCCACCGTGAAAGGTCAGCACTGCTTCTGACTCCCATTCTCGCTCGGGGTGCGCGCCGAGCGCGAGCACGAGCACGTCATAAGAAAGCTCGTCCCCGTCCCGGGTGATAGCGCGGCGCCGCTCGTGGTCGAAGCGGTCCAGAGCCCCGCGATGCCAAGAAGCGCCGAGCTCGCCCGCGGTGTCCTCCAGACGGAGGCCACGCACTCGCTGGGGATTGAACGGCTGTGCCGGCGACATCGAGCGGTTGATGAACTTCAGCTCGGGCGCCAGGATCGTAACCTTGACCCGATCTCCCGCCAGCGCGCGCAACGCCAGCAGCGTCTCGAGGCCGGCGACTCCGCCGCCCGCGATCAGCACTCGCTTCCGTCCAGGGCGCTCTCGAGAGTGATCCTCGGCCGCCGCCTCGCGCTCGATCATTGCTTCTGAGGCCAGGTGGCCGCCTTCGTTGAGCCAGCGTTCGATGCCGGTCTTGTCCTGCGCCCACGCCGCCCGATGTCGTGTTGGACTCATCGTTCTCCAAGCGTCAGATCTGAGCGGGGGTCTTACCCGCTGAGTCAATCGTAAGAGATTGAGCCGCATCGACGCTATATGCGTTATGGGCTGTATCTGGTTCACGCGCGGAATCGCTCACCGCCGATTCGCTCACCGGCTTCGGCCGCACCCTTCTGCTCGGGGGGATGCGCGATCGAGGTTCGCCTGAAGCGCGCGTATGAACCGATGGCGCCTTCGGATGGCTGCCGCGTCCTGGTGGACCGGCTGTGGCCGCGCGGCGTGTCACGCGAACGGGCCAAGCTCGATGGATGGGAGAAGGAGCTGGCGCCGAGCACCGAGCTGAGAAAGTGGTTTGGGCACGATCCGAGCCGTTTCGCGGAGTTTCGCCGTCGCTACGTCG
>JALYTU010000378.1:0-3579 GCA_030854125.1 Actinomycetota bacterium
CGCGAGGGCCAGCCCCCCGCGTCCATACTGACTAGCTCTGGCCTTTGGCCGGCGTCGGAGTCCGGTGGTGGGGCGTTCCTGGGCGTGCGTTAGGTCGTTTGTGCTGTGGCGATGTTTTTGGCGGCTGCGATGAGGTTGCCGTTTAGGCGGCGTGCGCCGAGCTGGGCGCAGAGCGGGTCAGATGCTCCTGGGCCGGCGAGGACGAGTGGTGCGATCTTCGCTAGCCGGCGCAGTGCGGTGACTTGGGTTGTGAGCGGGGTTGGGTTGAAGCTGACGAGAACCGCGAGCTCGGGTCGGGTGGTTTGCGCGGTTTGGATGATGGTTGCGATTGGCGTGTCGGCACCGAGAAACAGGATTCGCCAGCCGTGCGAGCTGAGCAGTAGTCCGAAGGCAATGAGACTGATGTCGTGCTTTTCTCCCGGCCCGCAGGCGAGCAGCCCGAGCGGGCCGGCGCCACGGTTCCAGAGGCGCGCGAGTGAGAGCAGTCGGCCGCGGATCAGTTGGCTGGCGAAATGCTCGTGGCCGATCTCGAGCGTCCCCTGTTCCCATCTCAGGCCAACTTGGGTGAGGGTAGGGAAGATCACGTCGCGCAGGACGAGTTCCAGCCCGCATGCTGCCAGGGCGGCGTCGAGCACCGCGTGGGCTTCGGTCTCGTCGTAGCGCTCGATCGCGGCGAGTAGGCGACTCGCGCCGTCTTCGAGAAGACCGGTGGCGGGTAGGCCGCGATTTAGCGCGGCGCGTGCCGCTTCGGCGGCCGAGAGTCCGTCGTCCAGGTTGCGGCGCATCCGGGCGACCCGCTCGGCGTCATCCTCGCTGTAGAGCCGAAAGCCGCCTGGCGAGCGCACCGGCTGCAGCAGTCCGTAGCGCCGCTCCCACGCGCGCAGCAGATCCGGGGACACGTCCACGCGGCGGGCAAATTCGCCGATCCGAAACGGTCCGAATCCGGTGGACATGCCGCCCAGCATACAGACATTGGACGGACTCTTGACAGAGCCGGGTCGACCGGTTAGCTTCTTACCAACCCTTGTCCAATGACTGTCAAAGGATGGTGCTTGATGGGAAAGGTCCCGACGCTGGTCACGGCCCACCCCGAGGTTGGCGCGCGTGCGCTGATCCTCTTTGCTGCGTTCGTGTCGTTCGTACTCTCGGTGGCGCTGTGGTTCAGCGGCGATAAGCAGCAGGGGATCTTCGTCGGGCTGTGGGTGCCGTCGATCCTGTCGCTCGGCGGGATCGTGCTGCGGCACGGCGAACGATGAGCACGCCCGGGCTGTTCGTCGTCGGTGCGCTCGTCACGCTGATCGTCGCCGCCGCGCCCGCGTTGTTGTTCTACGCGATTGTTCTCGATCGCCGCCACGCGTCGGAAATGAAGTTCGCCGGTGAGCAGCCGCTGGGATCGGAGGGCCAGCAGGCGGTCCCTGAAGCCGACCACGGCCCGCTCGTGGCCGCGTGACCGATACCCAGTGAGCCAAGGAGTCCAGATGGGCAAGAACATCGTCCAGACCGCCAGAGACGCAGGCACGTTCACCACACTGATCGCGGCGATCGATCGGGCCGGCCTCGCGCCGACACTGGAGGGCGACGGACCATTCACCGTTTTCGCGCCCAGTGACGAAGCGTTCGCGCGGCTGCCCGCGGGAGCTGTCGACTCGCTGCTGGCCGAGCCCAAAATGCTGTCTGACGTCCTGACCTACCACGTAGTCCCGGGCCTAGTCACCGCCGCTGACGCGGTCGCACTGAGCACGGCGTCGACGCTGCATGGCGAGGAACTGCCGGTCTTGATCGACGGCAGCATTCGTGTCGACGGTGCCCGCGTGGTGAGCTCTGACATCAAAGCCTCCAACGGCATCATTCACGTCATCGACCGTGTCCTGCTCCCGGCGACCATATGAGAGCGACCGCGGACAATGAAGGACGGTCGCCCACCCGTAATCGCGACGCCCGGACGGCTCGGTTCGGTCAAGCAGCGGTCGGCGGTGCAGGACGCCTCATGACTCCAGGCTCAGCCCCGCGGCTGCACGCTGGGCTCAGCGATCAAGACCTGATGCGACGTGTCCAGAATGACGATATTCGAGCGTTCGAAGAGCTCTATGACCGCTGCAGCGCCAAGGCGTTCGGACTGACCCGACTGATCTGCGGCAGCTCTCAACAGGCTGAGGACGCGCTCCAGGAGGGCTTCCTCGCCGTCTGGCGCAACCGAGAGACCTATGACCCAGCTCGCGGCAGCCCTCGAGCCTGGCTGATAACGATCATCCGCCACCGCTGCATCGACATCATCCGCCGTGATCAACGCGCCAACAGTCTGCGCGAAACCGATATCAACCTCGAGTACCTCCCCGGGCCGAGCTCAGTCGCTGAAGACGCCGCAGAACACGACACAACAAACCGGATTCGGGCCCTGCTGCTGGGCCTGCCCCGGGCTCAACGAGAAGCGATCGCGCTGTCCTACTTCGGTGGACTGACACACACCGAGATCGCCGCCCGCCTACAGACACCAGCCGGCACCATCAAAGGCCGCATACGCCTCGGGCTGCACAAGATCCGCGCCGAGCTCAACCCCACCAGTGCACCCAAGCCAACCCCAGCCAAACCCAGCGCCAAGCCACGACAACCAGCCGTCACCCACCTCCAGCGCCGCGCAAGAAGACACTTAGAGCCAACGCTGGCCTCTCAGGAGGGCAGGGCTTCCGCTTCAGGTTGCGCTGGGAGCCCGTCGACCTCGGCGCTCGCTGGCATCTCGCGGCCGATTGATTTCACCCCAACCAAGGAGCACTCATGGCCAACGTATCTACGTCGATCGAGATCGACGCACCCGTGCAGGACGTATGGAATGTCGCCACCGACCTCAATCGCATAGGTGAATGGGTGACCATCCACCGAGCCTTTCCGTCACCCCCGCCGGCTGAGATCAAACCAGGTACGCAGTTCAAGCAGACCGTCACGGTCGCCGAGACGCCGTTTGAGATCGAGTGGACCGCAGCCGAGGTCGACGGTCCCCGACGGCTGGCATGGGACGGCGTCGGTCCGGCCGGCACCAGCGCTCGCACCACTTACTCATTCGCCGCGGAGAACGGCGGGACGCGCTTTACCTACGAGAACGAGTTCAAGCTGCCCGTCGGAAAGGTCGGCGAGGCGGCGGGGCATGTCGTGTCCGGAGCCGCTGACCGTGAGGCCAGCGATTCGTTGGCTAGGTTTAAAGCCCTCGTCGAAGCGTAAGGCGGGCGTCATGCAACGAGACCGCTTAGGTGTGATGCTGTTTCTGATCGCCGCCGCCGCGTCGTTTGTGCTGTCGGTCACCCTGTGGTTCGCGGGTGATCGACAGTACGGCGTGTTCGTCGGGCTGTGGGTACCGTCAATCCTGGCGGCTGGCGCCTTCTGGATGATCGCTGGGGCGAGAAGCACGTGAGCGCTCTCAACATTTTCCTGGCGATCACGGGTGCTGGCGTCACGGCCATGGTGATCACCGGGATGGTCCTTCTTAAACCGGACGACCTGGTGTCGCCCGCTCCCCAGACCGATCTATCAGACATCAAATCTCATGAACTCGCGCGCCCGAACGTCAACACACCGACAGCGACGCAG
>JALYTU010000378.1:3589-4021 GCA_030854125.1 Actinomycetota bacterium
ACGCAGCCCAGTGCAGAGCGGTCCCGTCAAAAGCCGGCCACGTCACGCGAAGGCCTCACGGAAGAGGATCGACCGGCTGGTGACAGTCAGACAGGAGAGCCACCGATAGTGTGACCGCCGCCCGTCTCGCTCGCGACGTGTCCTCTCCGGCGAGAAAGCCAAGCAGCACGATCAGATCAACACTAAGCCAGGGTTTCACATCAGCGGAGAACCGAAGCTCGAGGCGCAGCACTGGCCCTGGTTTTGGTCTGACCTGGGCCCGTAAGGGATGCGACGTCCGTCTGAAGTCTCAATCCACCACTGTCGGATGGGGTTACCCGAGGCTGAAAGTTGAAATGACCTCCACTCGCGCGCTCATCCGCACGCGCCACCGGACCCGAACCCGGGCTTTGACGGGGTCGATGAGGCTTCCCCGTTCACGAATCAGCAGGC
>JALYTU010000379.1 GCA_030854125.1 Actinomycetota bacterium
GTTCGTGATCCTGTCGCCGAACCTGATCGGACCCAACCGCTACAAGCTCGCCCGCACCCACGGCTCGCTCAACTACCAGGCGCAGCTGCGCGCGGGCGCCCAGGGCGTGATCGCCTCCTACGGGGGCGCGGCCAAGCTGCTGCGCTGCGGCACGGTGATGACCGAGGGCTTCCAGGTGCCGATGGTCTCCTGGTATCTCGGCGTGCACACGCTCACCGTCACCTCGCCTGCCCCCGCCGGGGCCAGGCCCGGGCCATACCCCAACGTCATCATGCAGACCCGCTCCCAACGCGGTCACGCCCTACTGCCGATCGTCCATACCTGGCCCTCGGTGAACTACACCTACGGAGGGCACAGCGGCCCGTTCCGTCTCTTCACCCACTGCCGGGCGTGATCGCATGAACACCCTGCTGACATCCTGCCGGTCATGGCCGCGGTAACCGCTCCTCCACCCAGTGCCCACGCCCACGCCCGGCCCGGCACGGGCTCGGGCTGGGAGCTGCGCGTCCCCGACCGCGTGGCCCGGATCCCGGTCTGGGTGCTGGCCGGCGGCGTGCTGCTGATCGCCCTCGCAGTGTCGGTGTTCGTGCGCAGCCGGTACATCGGCAACCAGTTCTGGATGGACGAGGGACTGACGGTGGGGATCTCCTCGCACGCCCTGTTCGACATCCCGACCGTGCTGCGCCACGACGGCTCGCCGCCGCTCTTCTACATGACCCTGCACATCTGGATGTCGCTGGTTGGCAACAGCGTGGCCGACACGCACGGACTGTCACTGCTGTTCGGCCTGCTCTGCATCCCCGCCGGGGGCTGGACGGCATGGAGCCTGTTCGGCCGCTGGCCGGCATTCATCGCCACGGTCCTGTTCGCCGTCAACCCGTTCATCACCGCCTACAGCGAAGAGACGCGGATGTACTCGCTGATGGCGCTGCTCGGCCTGCTGGCCACCGCGGGCTTCATCCACGGGTTCATCTACCGGCGGCGGCGCTATCTGATCCTGTTCGCGGTTTGCCAGACGCTGATGCTCTACACCCACGCGTGGGGGATCTTCTACGGCATCGGCGCCGCCCTCGCCTTCGTGGTCATCTGGCGCGCCAGCGAGGAGCCCCGAAAACTGCTGCGCGACGGCCTGTTCGCGTTCGGCGCCGCCGCGGTGCTCTACCTGCCGTGGCTGCCGACGCTGCTCTACCAGGTGACCCACACCGGCTCGCCGTGGGACAGCGCGCCGGGCTTTGGCGCGCCGGTGCAGATCTCGCGCAACCTGATGGGCGGAGACCGGGCGACCCTGCCGCTCGTGCTCGGCACAGCGATCGGCCTGGCCGCGCTGCTCGCACGCCGACGCTGGCGCAGCCGCGAGTCACTGACCGTGTGGACGCTGATCGCGATGCCGGTCGGCACCCTGGCGTTCGGCTGGATCGTTTCGCACTTCTCCCCCGCCTGGGCCTACCGCTACTTCGCGCCGATCCTCGGAACGCTGCTGCTGCTCGCCGCGCTTGGTCTCGCCCGCGCCCGCGGGGTTGGGGTGGTGGCGCTGCTGCTCGTCGTCTTCTTCTGGGCCAACCCGGCGGCCTTCACCCCCCAATACAAGAGCGACATGCGCGACCTCGCCGCCGAGATGGCCCCGCGGATGCACCCCGGGGATCTCGTCATCCTCGGCCAGCCCGAGCAGGTTCCGCTGGCCTGGTACTACCTACCGGGCGGGCTGCGTTTCGCGAACACCAGCGTCTCGCAGCCGCTGAAGGAATACCAATCGATGAACTGGGTCCACGCGCTCAAGCGGTTGCAGAACGCCGACCCAGCCCGGAGCGTGCAGGCGCTCGTTGCTACCCTCAAGCCCAATCAGCAGGTCCTCTTCGTGCGGCCACTGACCGAAGGCGCACAGAACTGGCAGGCCCCGTGGACCGAGCTCGTGCGTCGACGCTCGGCCCAGTGGGGAGCGCTGCTGGCCTCCGACCACGAACTCAAGCCGGTGGCGTGGGCACCGCACTACTACCGCGGGGCGTGCTGCGTCGCCGACAGCGCGTTGCTCTACCGAAAACTGTAAGGACAGATCGTGACCCCCATGCAACCAGACGCACCCGTCGAGATCACGCCCGAGCATCCCGTCCTCGTGCTGGGGGCCGGCCCGGCCGGTCTCACCGCCGGCTACCAGCTCGCCAAGCAGGGCAAGTCGGTGATCGTGCTCGAGTCATCAGACCAGGTGGGCGGCATCGCCCGCACTCAGGTCCGCGATGGTTACCGCTTCGACCTCGGTGGGCACCGCTTCTTCACCAAGGTCAAGGAGGTCGACGACCTCTGGCACGAGATCATGAAGGAGGAGTTTCTCAAGCGCCCGCGCCAGAGCCGGATCTACTGGAACGACAAGTTCCTGGAGTACCCGCTGCAGGGCGTCGACGTGATCCGCAAGCTCGGTCCCGTCGAGCTGACCCGATGCATGGCCTCCTACCTGTGGGCGGCGGTCAAGCCCAAGGGCCGTGAGGACACCTTCGAGCAGTGGGTCTCCAACCGTTTCGGCAAGCGGCTGTATCAGCACTTCTTCAAGACCTACACCGAGAAGCTGTGGGGCGTGTCCGCGGATGAGATCCGCGCCGAGTGGGCCGCGCAGCGGATCAAGGGCCTGTCCTTCTTCAGCGCCGCCAAGGCCGCCTTCTTCGGCAACCAGGGCAACAAGATCAAGTCCCTGATCTCGGAGTTCAACTACCCCCGCTTCGGCCCCGGCCAGATGTGGGAGCAGATGACCCAGGACATCCAGGAGCGCGGCGGCGAGGTGCGGCTCAACGCGCCCGTCACCCGGCTGCGCACCGAGGGCGGGCGGATCGTCGAGGTCGTTGCCGGTGGCGAGACGCTGACCCCGTCACATGTGATCTCCTCGCTGCCGCTGCGCACGACGGTCGGCATCGCCGAGCCCGAAGCGCCGCTCGAGGTGCGCGACGCCGCCCGCGGCCTGCGCTACCGCGAGTTCCTCACTGTACTGCTGGTGATCGACGGCGAGGACCCGTTCCCGGACAACTGGATCTACATCCACCAGCCCGGCGTGCGCGTGCTGCGGATCCAGAACTTCAAGTCCTGGAGCCCGTGGATGGTGCCCGAGGGCGTGGATTCCTCATCGATCGGGATGGAGTACTTCTGCTTCGAGGGCGACGACCTATGGAACATGCAGGACGACGACCTCGTCACGATGGCCGGCCAGGAGATCGAGAAGCTCAAGCTCGGCCAGGCCAGCAAGGTCAAGTTCGGCTTCGTCGAGCGCGTCCACAAGGCCTATCCGATCTATGACGAGCTCTACGGCGAGCGCGTGAGGACGATCCGCGGCTGGTTGGAGGGCATCACCAATCTCACGCAGGTCGGCCGTAACGGCCTGCACCGTTACAACAACTCCGACCACTCGATGCTTACCGCCATGCGCGCGGTCGACAACATCCTGCTCGGAACCAACCACGACATCTGGGCGGTCAACGTGGAGTCGGTCTACCACGAGGAGCATCAGGAGAACGAGGAGCCCTACCGCAATCCGCCGAACACGCCCGCGATGGAGCAGCCGCTCGCATCCGAGCGGTAGCGGCGCGGGGACACGGAGCTGAGAGGGATGCGGCGCGGACTGGCGCTGATCGTGGTCATGGCGCTGGCCGCCCTAGCCGGTGGGATGCTGGCCCCGATTGCCGCCTCGGCCGCTGGTGCGAAGAAGACGTCGTCGAGCAGCGGCACGATCTCGGCGACCGCAACCGGCGCCACGCCGACCGTCGGTGGCGGCAACGGCCTGTCCGGCTTTCCGGCTCCGCCGGTCGCCACCACGCCGACCGTCCCGACCGTGGTCACCACGTCGTCCGGGAGTAGCGCCGGCTCCAGCGGCTTCAGCGGGACGAGCGCGCTGATCATCGTGATCGGCGCCGTGGTGATCCTGCTCGGGATCTCCTTCTTCATCTGGCGCGACGCGCGCCGTCGCGCGCCGGTGCGCGAGACGGCCGGCGTGCCGAGCGGCGAGGGTCGGAGCAAGCCGGGCTCCAAGCC
>JALYTU010000380.1 GCA_030854125.1 Actinomycetota bacterium
GCACCCGACGCTTATGAGCGCTTCCAGAAGAAGGAGAACGGAATGATCAAGGTCGTCTTCAACCCATGAGTGCCGCGGTGGCACAGCCACCGAGGACACCCGAACGCAGAAATTTAATCGATGCGCTCAGGCTGGCGCGGTTTCGCGAGTTGTCGGGAGCCGACGGAGATGAAGCGATCGGACCATGTCGATCGTTGGCTTCATCGCGAAGAGAATCGAGCCCACCAGGAAAAGCCAATCTGCGGCCCTGACCGTTGCCGCAAAAAAGAAGAACGCGCTGCCGACCACGAAGCAAACGGCGGCGCCGAAGTCGACAGCGGTGCGGACGACCTGGTATCGCCAGTAGATCTCCAGGTGACGGGGCGACAGGTCATTGAGAGCCGGATCCAATAGTTTCATGTCCGCGCCCTACCCGCCGACTGAGCGAGAGAACCGCACCGCGGCCGGCATTCCCCTCACCCGGCCGGGCCCGTCGCCGCCGTGACGCGAGCGCTACATGAGTTACTGACATGCTCGGGGAGCTGAACCGGGAGGTCTCCGGCCTCCCAATTTCGTGACAGCGACGCGGCTTCGGGCTCAACCTCACGTCGCGCTCCGCGTGCGACACTCGTGCAGTGATCACCCACTTCCTCGTGTTCGTCGGGGTCTCCGCGATCGTGATTGTCCTACCCGGCCCCGACACCGTGGTGGTCACCAAGAACCTGCTGCTCCACGGCCGCCGGACCGCCCTGGCGAGCTCGTTCGGAGTCGGTGGGGGCCTGTCGGTGTGGACACTTGCCGCCGCGGTCGGGATCGCCTCGCTGCTGAAGGCCTCAGCTGTCGCGTTCACGGTGCTGAAGCTCGGCGGCGCCGCTTATCTCATCTGGATCGGAGTGCAGGCGTTTCGCACTGCAGGGCATCAGGTCGACGACGCCCCCGTCGCCGGGGGCGTGTCCGCACGCAGGCGTCCAGCGTCCGGCGGCCTGGCTGGCTTTCGCCAGGGCATGCTCAGCGACCTGGCCAACCCGAAGATCGGGATCTTCTTCACCAGCCTGCTTCCGCAGTTCGTCGACACCGGCCGGCCGATTCTGCTGCCCTCGCTAATCCTCGGTGCCGTATTCGTCGCGATGACGGTCGCCTGGCTCGCTCTCTACTGCGTGCTCGCCGCGCGCTTGATCGACACGATCACGCGACCGAGCGTACGCGCGGTGATGGAGCGGATCACCGGCACCGTTCTGATCGCCTTGGGACTCCGACTCGCCACCGAGCACCGATAGTTGCCGATCAGCACCGCCAGAGTTCACGGCGTCGTCGCCGGGGAACCCTTTGGTCTGCTGGCGGTGCTCGCCTCCAGCGGTTGATCAGTCGACCCAGTCCAGCGAGCGCTCGACGGCCTTGTTCCACTTCGCGTACCCGGTCTCGCGCTCCTCTTCGGACATCTGTGGCTCCCAGCGCTTGTCCTCACTCCAGCGCTCGCGCAGCTCGTCCTGGTCAGACCAATACCCGACCGCGAGACCGGCCGCGTAGGCGGCGCCCAGGGCGGTCGTCTCGGTGACCGCGGGGCGGATCACGGGCACCCCGAGCACGTCGGCCTGAAACTGCATCAGCAACTCGTTGCCGGTCATGCCGCCATCGACGCGCAGCTCGGTGAACGGCACGTCGGCGACGTCGTTGGCGGCGTCGACCACCTCCTTGCTCTGCCATGCGGCGGCCTCGAGCGCGGCGCGGGCGATGTGGCCCTGGTTCGCGTAGGCGGTCAGCCCGACGATCACCCCGCGGGCGTCGTCGCGCCAGCGGGGAGCGAACAGGCCGGAGAACGCGGGGACGAAGTAGACGCCGCCGTTGTCATCGACCGTGCGAGCGAGCTTCTCCACCGACGGGGCGTCGGGGATGATCTTCAGGCGGTCGCGCAACCACTGGATCAGCGCGCCGGTCACGGCGATTGAGCCCTCGAGCACGTAGGTGGCCTTGGCGTCGCCGATCTTGTAGCCGACGCTGGTCAGGAGCTTTTCGGTGTGGACGATCTCCTCGCCCGTGTTGACCAGCAAAAACGAGCCCGTGCCGTAGGTGTTCTTGGCGCTGCCGGGGTCAAAGCACGTCTGCCCGAACAGGGCGGCGTGCTGGTCGCCGAGGATTCCGGAGACCGGCACGCCGCCGACCGCCGTCCCCTTGGCCTCGCCGTAGGTCTCTGAGGAGGAGCGGATCTCGGGCAGCATCGAGCGCGGGATCCCCATCAGCTCGAGGCTGGGCTCGTGCCAGTCGAGCGTCTCGAGGTTCATCAGCATCGTCCGGCTGGCGTTGGTCACGTCGGTCGCGTGCACCCCGCCGCTGGTCCCACCGGTCAGGTTCCACAGCACCCAGGTGTCCATGTTCCCGAACGCCAACTCACCGTTCTCGGCCCGCTGCTGGGCACCTTCGACATTGTCCAGCAGCCAGCGGATCTTGGGACCTGAGAAGTAGGTGGAGAGCGGGAGGCCGACGGCGTCGCGCAGGCGGTCCACGCCCTCCTCGCCGGCCAGCTCACGCACGAGCGGACCCGTCCGGGTGTCCTGCCAGACAATCGCATTGTGGATCGGCTCGCCGGTCTCACGATCCCACACGACGGTGGTCTCACGCTGATTGGTGATCCCGATCGCCTCGATGTCACCAGCCTCGGCCGGCGACGCGGCCAGAGCACCACCGATCACCTCGCGTGTGCGGGTCCAGATCTCCTTGGCGTCGTGCTCGACCCAGCCCGCCTTCGGGTTTATCTGCTCGTGCTCGCGCTGATCGACGTGGACGATCTTGCCGTCCTTGTCAAACAGGATGAAGCGCGAACTGGTGGTGCCCTGGTCAATCGCTCCGACGTACTTCGTCATGTCAGCTCCTCCTAGGGTTCATCGAGCGTGTCGGCGCCCTGCTCGACCATCTCGGGGTCGGGCTTCGCTCCGCGCGCTATCAGGACGTTGCGGATGCCCAGGTCGTAGATCAGCGCACCGACGGCGCCCCCGACGAGCGGACCGATGATCGGAATCCAGAAGTAGGTGTTCACGTTTCCGTAGTCACCCGGAAAGGCAATCGATTTCCAGCCTGCGATCCAGGCGAAGATGCGGGGACCGAAGTCTCGGGCGGGATTGATCGCGTAGCCGGCGTTGGCGCCGTACGAGAGACCGATCGCCACCACGATAAATCCGATGATCAACGGCGCCATATTGCCCTTCACCGGCGCGTTGAACTCATCGATGACGGCGAAGATGAAGCCGACCAGGAACGCCGTCCCGATCACCTGATCAAAGAACGGGCCGACCCAGGAATGGAAGTAGGGCGCCGGGAAAGTGCCGAAGATCGAGTACGTACCCACCGACTGCGAGCTGCCCCGCGTGATGTGCATGGCGTGGTTGAGGCTGTCGATCGCGTCGTGGTAGTTGAAGTAGACCAGTGCCGCCCCGGCGAACGCGCCGAGCACCTGGGCGGCCCAATAGGCGGGCACCTTGCGCCAGGCGAACTTGCGCCGCAGGGCCAGGCCCAGGCTGACCGCCGGGTTCAGATGCGCGCCGCTGACCCCGCCGGCGACCCAGACCGCGAAGGCCACCGCGAAGCCCCAACCCCAGGCAATCATCAGCCAGTCGGCCTGGGCGGCGAACGCCACCTTGCCGCGCCCGGACTGGTTGAGCGCCGCCACCACCATCGCCACCACGCCATCCCCGAACGCGATGATGATGAACGTGCCGAGAAACTCCGCTAACAACTCGCCGGGCGTGGACTGCTGCCAGCGCCAACGCTTCCCGTTCCGCTTCTCGAACTCGCCCGGCTCTGCCATGTTCTCTCCCTCCTCCGCGAGACGAGCTTAAAGTAACCTATAAGTCATGTCCGCAAACACGCCGGTCGTTGATACCAGCGTCGACCCGGGTCGGCTCGGGCCCGCCGAACGCGCTGCGGCGGTCCGCCGCATGGCTGATGAGACCTTCGACGTCGTCGTGGTCGGGGGCGGCTCCACCGGGACCGGCTGCGCGCTTGATGCCGCGACCCGCGGCCTGTCGGTGGCG
>JALYTU010000381.1 GCA_030854125.1 Actinomycetota bacterium
AGCATATACCCACCATCCGCGAGACTGTTGCCCATGAGTGCCGACGATCCCCCCGACGGGACGGGAAACAACGATCTCACGGCGGCGGGAGTGATCGCCTTCCTGCGCTCACATGGTGCTGGAGATCTCGGCCACGCCGGTGGCCGCTCCCTGCTGGCCCATCTGATCGGAACCTACGAGGTCCTCGGGCGATGGCAGCAACCTGTCGTCATCGGCCACGCGGCGCTCATCCACAGCGTCTACGGCACCGATCACTACGCGCGATCGCTGCTACCGCTGCAAGCCCGGCCGCAGCTCAGCGCGCTGGCCGGAGAGCAGGCCGAGCGTCTCGCCTATCTGTTCGCGGTGACCCCGCGCGCCCAGCTGTTCGGCGGCAGCCACGCCTGGCTGCGCCACGCAGTCCCGCGCCCGACCGGCGACAAGGACACCATCACCGAGGCGCCCGCCGGTCGCGACGAATGCGATGCGCTGATTGTCCTGCACATGGCCAATCTCGCCGAGCAGGCGCAGGCCCGCGACGGATCGCCCGGGGTCTGGCTGGCGAAGCTGCGTGAGCTGGCCGAACTGGTCCTCGGCAGCGACGCCGTGGCGCTTCCCCTGTTCATCGCGCAGCTGGTTTCCTACACCGCAGCCGATGAGACGCGCACCGGTGAGCTGTATCGCGCCGGGCTGGCGGAGGCTGACGATCTGCAGAGTCGGTGCGACCGGCTCGCCCTGGCTGTGGCGACATGTCCGGTGATACCCGAGCCGTGTGTCTGGTTGGCGCACCTGTCCCACTGCCGGCACGACCTCGTTGCGGCTCGCTGGTGGGCTCGATCCGCAGAACGGCGGCTGGCGACGCTGGGCACGACGTGGGACAAGCGCCTGACCTTCGGCGAGTGGGATCAGCTCGCGCGACGGCTACAGGCGCCCGGCGAGCACGACATGTCATCGGCGGCCGGGTTGATCACCGAGCCCGAGGCGCTGTTTTCGGCCTGGTGTCCCCGGCCGGCCGCCACGATTTCACCCGCGGCGACGGTGGGCAGGGTCAGGGCGCCCACGCCGGTGACCAATCTCGACGTGCCCGCGCCGGCGGCCGGGCGGGCGCGCTTTCACCGCTACGTCGACGCGCTCGCGCTTGCGCAGGCCAGGCCCGCCGGCGGTGCCTATCCGGGTCTGGAATCACGGCCGTGGCACGAGCCGTCGGAGTTCCCGCTGACCGGCTACCTCGAGTCACATTTCGCGGAGATCCGTGACGAGGTGCTCGCTCTGGAGCCAACCCGGTTTCACCCGGAAAGCGAGCGCATCGAACGAACCGGCGACTGGGACGTGGCCTTCCTCTACGAGCGCGGTCGACGGCGCGAGGAGGTGTGCCGGGCCTGTCCGGTCATCACCCAGGGGATCGAGACCCTCCCGACGATGCGCACCGCGGCCGGGCTGATCTATCTGTCGCGAATGCGAGCCGGGGTTCACATCCGCCCGCACCGGGGGCCGACGAACCTGCGCCTACGCTGTCATCTTCCGATCGCCGTGCCCGACGGAGACTGCGCGCTGCGCGTGGGTGACGAGACCCGGCCCTGGGAGGAGGGCAAGTGCCTGGTGTTCGATGACCACCTCGAGCACGAGGCGTGGAATCACACGGCGCAGGACCGCCTCGTCCTGATCGTCGATCTCTGGCACCCGGGATTGTCGGCCACCGAGGTCTCGCTGCTGGAGGGACTGCACGGCTACAGCTATGACTACGCCCGCCGGCTTCAGCGCTACTGGGCCGCCAACGATGAGGCCGCGCTCACCCCAGCTCAGAAATCTCCGCCGCCGCCGTCGCCGCCGTCACCGCCGCCGCCGTCGCCACCGCCGCCCCATCCGCCACCGTCTCCATCGCCGCCCCATCCGCCGCCGTCCCCATCGCCGCCATCGCCGCCGTCGCCGTCGCCGTCACCGCCGAAGCCGTCACCGAGCCCCGCGGCGCCGAATCCGAGGCCGGCGCCAAGGGCCGAGCCCATGAGCAGCCCGGGTAGCAGTCCGCCGCCGCCGAACCCGTTGAAGTAGCCGCCGGCCCACGGGCCGTAGTGGCGTGGCGCATTCCAATAGTCGGTCTGCCGACCGTCGACCGTCACCTGCCGGCCGTGGGGGGCGAAGCCATCCCTGAGGCGTACGGCGTCGGCGGCGCACGCCGGAACCGCGCGCGGCGAGCCGCCCGGAGGGGCCCAGTCGACGTCCTCGGTCGATGGTCCGTGGCGGGGGTCAAAGAAGCACGGCGCTCGTCGCTCGGGCGCCGGCCGGCCCTCGAGCACGGCCTTGGCGCAGGCCATCGCGTAGCGCCCCTCCTCGAGGGTCTCACTGACCGGGGCGAGATCCTCCGGCCGTTTGGCGAGATCGAAGATCCCGCTGGCGCGCTGGTAGGCCTGCAGCGCCTGGTCATAGCGCTGCTTGGCATCGTCGGAGACGCCGGGCATCTGGATGTCGACATCCAGGGAGCGGATGTCGTCGCCCAGGGCGACGAGGTCGTCCTGGGCCGACCCTCGGACCTCCTCCCACTCGCGCTCATGGCGCGTCTTGTGTCCGAAGAAGGGCATCGCCTCAACCATACCGCCGGACCACGGCAGGCTCGCGTATCGGTCCAGGTCAGCGCCGGGTGAGCTTGCCGACCAGCAGCTCGACCGACCGCTCGAGCTCGGACAGGCTCGCCTTTTCGACACTGACGATCCCGAGCTTGCGGTTCAGCCAGGCGTTGATCTCGCGATGGCTGGTGCCGTCGCGGCGGCGGACCTCGGAGACGAGCCGGTGTCGCTCGTCGCGCAGCATCCGGCGCCGTTCGAAGGCGGGGATCTCGCGCGGACCACCGCCGTCGGCGGCGACGGCGACGCCTCCGTCCCGCACTTCGGAGTCGTGCGTCCCCGGGGCGCCGCCCACGATCGCGCTGCCGCCGGGTGCGATGCCCCACCGCTCGGCCGCCGAGCCGCGGACGGGCTGGGGCGCACCGAACAGGCTCATCTGGGGGGCGACATCGGCGCTCAGCGGCACGAACTCCGGCATCGCGTCGGGTTCGGTGTCGCGCCGCTGGGCCCGCTCGAGCTCTTCGTCGTCAAGCAGGCCGTCGCCCTCCTCTCGGCCGCGGCGGGCGCGGCGGACCTCCTGCTCGATCGTGGCGGCATGGTCGCGCAGGATCGGATCGGCGGGGATGTAGAGCCAGCTCGGTTCGACCGGCCGACCCGGGATGGTGCGCACGAAGCGCCCGACGATCTGGCGGAAGATGAGCGGCGTCTTGGCTGCGGTCGCGTAGACCCCGACCCGCAGCCGCGGGATGTCGACCCCCTCAGAGACCATGTTGACGGCGACGATCCAGGGGTCGGCGGAATCGGCGAACGCGGCCAGCTTGGCCGCCGCCCGGGCCTCGGCATGCAGCACGACGACGGGCACGCGGCCGGTCGCCTCCCGCAACAGCTTGGCGATCCGTCGGGCGTGCTCGGAGTCCGCGGCGATCACCAGGCCGCCGGCGTTCCGGTGCCCATCGGCGCGGATCTGGCGCAGCCGCGCATCGGCCTCGGCGAGGATCCGGGGCAGTCCGTCGGGAAGATCGGTGGAGATCGCGGTCCGGTACCGACGGCTGGATTCGCGGGTGGAGAGCACGGTCTCGAACGTCGTCTCGATCACGTCCTCGCCGCTGCGCCAGGACAGGGTGCCGTCATAGGCCACGAACTGCACCGGGCGGCAGATCCGGTCGGTCACCGCCTCGGCGTAACCGTAAGCCGTGTCGGGCTCGGCCATTCCCTCGCTGTCGTAGCTGATGCCCGGGATCGGGGCCGCGTCGGAGCGAAACGGGGTGCCCGACAACAGCAGCCACGAGGACGTCTGCCCGAAGGCCTGGGTGAACGAGATGCCCCAGGTGAGGTCCTCGCCGAGGTGGTGAGCCTCGTCGGCGACGATCAGGGTGCGCCGGGGCAGCGACCGTCCCCATCGCTTCGGCGCCTTGGCGATCCGCGCGTAGGTGACCGACACGCCGTGGAAGCCCACCGGG
>JALYTU010000382.1 GCA_030854125.1 Actinomycetota bacterium
GCCGCACCCCTCCGCGTTCGAGCGCCGCCTTGAAGCGCTTCAGCAGCTCCGAGCGGTCGATCGGCTTGCCCAGTGCTGGCTGCGCGAGCCATCGCCCGCCTGCGGGTTCCTACGTACCACGGGGGGCCGAAAGCCCTGATGGCGAGGAGCGGGGCGGGCTACAGAATGGCCTGGTGGTCTTTCGCCTCAGAGACAGCCGGACGGGACGTCGATTGGCGGCCCAGCGGCGCTCAAGAGGGCTCGGTGCCATCACGGCCGCCAGTCACCGGCGTCGCCGCAGGCACCCGCTTCGGCGCGACGAAATGAGCGTGCTCGGGGCCCGCAGGTCCGTCGCGCTGGATCGCCTCGCGCCGATCGGCACGCCCCTGGTCGGGGTACCCCGCGGTTCGTGATCGCGCTTTCCCGGTTTCGATGACGGCTGGCGACGTCATCGCAAGTGCGTCCCGTCGACGGCCACATCATCCCGTCGGATGTCTAGTTTTGAAGGAGCGTGAACGATGCTGGATTCGCTGATACTCGTACCAACCAGGACGCCGGCGACGCTCTCTGGCGAGGAGCTGCGTGGCTTGGACGGTTACTGGCGTGCTGCAAACTACCTGTCGGTTGGTCAGTTGTATCTGTATGACAACCCGTTGTTGCGACGGCCGTTGGAGCTGGCCGATGTGAAGCCGCTGGTGGTCGGGCATTGGGGTACGACGCCGGGTCAGAACTTCATCTATGTGCACCTGAACCGGTTGATCAAGAGACACGATCTCGACATGTTCTACATCGCGGGCCCCGGTCATGGTGGGCCGGCGCTCGTCGCGAACACTTATCTGGAGGGTTCCTACAGCGAGATTTATCCCGACGTCAGTCAGGACGAGGCCGGGCTCAAGCGGTTGTTCACGCAGTTCTCCTTTCCAGGTGGCATCTCCAGTCATGTCGCGCCGACGACGCCAGGGTCGATCCATGAGGGCGGTGAGTTGGGGTATTCGCTCAGCCATGCGTTCGGTGCCGCTTTCGATAATCCCGGTCTGGTCGTGGCGTGCGTGATCGGCGACGGGGAGGCCGAGACGGGGCCGCTGGCGACCGCTTGGCATTCCAACAAGTTCCTCAGCCCGGTGACTGACGGGGCTGTGCTTCCGATCCTGCATCTCAACGGGTACAAGATCAGCAACCCGACGGTGTTGGCTCGGATCGAGCCCGAGGAACTCGATCAGTTCCTGCGCGGCTGCGGCTGGACGCCCCACTATGTCGAGGGGTCGGACCCGCTCGAGATGCATCAGCTGATGGCGGCGGCGCTGGACGACGCGCTGGCTGAGATCCGCGCCTTCCAGGACGGCGCCCGGACCGGCGGCTCGGCGGTCCGGCCGCGGTGGCCGATGATCGTGCTGCGCTCGCCGAAGGGCTGGACGGGGCCTGAGGACGTTGACGGGCTGCAGATCGAGGGCACGTTCCGCTCCCATCAGGTGCCGCTGTTGGTCGATGCGGAGCACCCTGAGCATGTCGAGCTGCTCGAGCGCTGGATGCGCAGCTACCGGCCGCAGGAACTCTTTGACGAGGCCGGGCGGCTCGTCTCGGAGCTGGCCGAGCTGGCCCCGACGGGTGATCGGCGGATGGGCGCGAACCGTCACGCCAACGGCGGTCTGTTGCTGCGTGACCTGCGGATGCCGGACTTTCACAGCCACGCGCTGGACGTGCCGGCTCCGGGCGCGGTCGTCGGGCAGGACACGCTGGTGCTTGGCGAGTTCCTGCGTGACGTCGTCGCGCTGAACCAGGCCGATCGAAACTTCCGAATCTTCGGCCCTGACGAGACGCTGTCGAACTTGCTCGGCGCCGTGTTCGAGACGACCGACCGCCAGTGGGAGGCCCGCACGCAAATCAACGACGAGTTCCTGGCGCCGGAGGGGCGGGTGCTTGACTCGATGCTTTCAGAGCACCAGTGCGAGGGGTGGCTGGAGGGCTATCTGCTGACCGGTCGGCACGGACTGTTCAATTGCTATGAGGCGTTCATCCACATCGTCGACTCGATGTTCAACCAGCACGCCAAGTGGTTGAAGGTCACCTCGCAGCTGCCGTGGAGGCGTGAGATCGCGTCGCTGAACTACCTGCTCGCGTCGCATGTCTGGCAGCAGGACCACAACGGCTTCACCCACCAGGACCCAGGGTTTCTCGATCACGTCGTCAACAAGAAGGCCGACGTCACCCGCGTCTACCTCCCACCGGACGCCAACTGCCTTTTGTCGGTCGCCGATCACTGCCTGCGCAGCCGCAACTACGTCAACGTCATCGTCGCGGGCAAGCACGCGCTCCCGCAATGGCTGAGCATGGACCAGGCGGTCGTGCACTGCACCGAGGGGATCGGGATCTGGCAGTGGGCAAGCAACGACCAGGACGCCGACCCGGACGTCGTGATGGCGTGCTGCGGGGACACGCCCACCCTGGAGACGATGGCCGCGACATCGATCCTGCGCCGCGAGCTTCCGGAGCTGAAGATCCGCGTCGTCAACGTCGTCGACCTGATGAAACTCCAACCCGACAGCGAGCACCCGCACGGCCTCAGCGACGCGGACTACGACTCGATCTTCACCACCGACAAGCACATCATTTTCAACTTCCACGGCTACCCGTGGCTGATTCACCGCCTCACCTACCGCCGCACGAACCGCAACCTCCACGTCCGCGGCTACACCGAGGAGGGCACGATCACGACCCCGTTCGACCTCCGCGTCCAGAACCGGATCGACCGCTTCCATCTCGTGTGCGACGTGATCGACCGTCTCCCGCAACTCGGCACGAAGGGCAGCTACCTCAAACAGACGATGCAGGACAAGCTCGTCGAGCACAACCGCTACGTCGACGTCCATGGCCTGGACCTGCCCGAGGTCCGCGACTGGAAATGGGGCGAGCCGCGATGAGCACGAAGCTGGTCGCATCCACACCGCAACAGGAACGACCGGATCTGTGCGAGGACAAGTCAGGGTCGCGCCGGGGCGCGCTCGAGGACTTGAAGTCACTTCCGTTGGCGGAGGTCCAGAGCAGGCTGGGGTTCTCGCCTGAGGGCTTGACGGCGGTCGAAGCCGAGAAGCGGCTGGTGCGGTACGGCCGCAACGAGATCGAGGAGAAGCAGGCCAATCCGCTGCTGACGCTGCTCACATACTTCTGGGGACCGATCCCCTGGATGATCGAGATCGCGGTGATTCTCTCGGGCGTGCTGCAGCACTGGCCGGACTTCGTCGTGATCCTCGTCCTGCTCGTCTCCAACGCGCTGGTCGGGTTCTGGGAGGAGCACTCGGCAGGCAAGGCGATCGACGCGCTGAAGGCACAGCTGGCGATCAAGGCCCGCGTCAGGCGCGACGGCGAGTGGGGGACACCCGAGGCGTGCGACCTGGTACCTGGCGACGTGATCCGGATGCGCCTCGGGGACATCGTCCCCGCCGACGCGCGGCTGCTCGAGGGCGACCCAGTCGAGGTCGACGAGTCGGCGCTGACCGGGGAGTCGCTGCCAGCCGAGCGCGGTCCCGGCGACGCGGTGTTCTCTGGCTCGATCGTCCGCCAGGGCGAGATCGGGGCGCTCGTGTATGCCACCGGCCGGGACACCTATTTCGGGAAGACGGCCGAGCTCGTCCAGGACGCGCGAAGCGTCAGCCACTTCCAGCTCGCCGTACTGAAGATCGGCAAGTTCCTGATCCTGCTCGCCCTTGCCTTGGTGGCCCTGATCACGTTCGTCTCGATCCTCCGCGGCGATCCGATCCTGACGACGCTGCAGTTCGTGCTCGTGCTCACGATCGCGGCGATCCCGGTCGCGATGCCGACGGTCCTGTCGGTGACGATGGCGGTCGGCGCGCGCCTGCTCGCCAAGAAACAGGCGATCGTGAGTCGGTTGGTGGCGATCGAGGAGCTCGCCGGCGTGGACGTGCTGTGCTCAGACAAGACCGGCACCCTGACCCAGAACAAGCTGACGCTCGGCGATCCCTTCGCCGCAGGGAACGCGACCCCGGCGGACGTGA
>JALYTU010000383.1 GCA_030854125.1 Actinomycetota bacterium
GACCTCGGCACTGTCGGCCAGGCCGACCATGCGGGCCTCCCAGCGCAGCTGGGCGCCATAGAGCCAGTCCAAACGGCGACGCGCGGGTTCGGCTGACCAAGCGAACGGACAGCCCGGATCCGTGTACTCGGTGATCATCAATGAAGTCATTGCGTGCTCAAGTATAGAGTGCCGGACTGGCTCACGGGCCGGGCCGGCGCATACGCCGTGAGGGCCTAGGGCTCTGTCTAGGAGCGAGCCTCGGGGTCAGCCTTGGCGTGGGAGACGATCTCTCTGATGCAGGCCGCGACGAGGTCGGGTCGCGACAGCATTGGGAAGTGGCCGGCCGGAAGCTCGCGCGTGGTGGTGGCCCGGGTGGCGTGGACGCGCTGAAGGTCAGGATTGGTGCTGCGGTCCGCGGCGCACACGACGTAGGTGGACGGGACTCGTTGCCACGCGGCGGTGCTCGTCTCAGCGCCGAAGACGACAGAGGACTGGGCGCAGAGGCGGTCATGGGCGCCACGCACAAGCTTGGAGTCCTCAACGTCGTGCAGGAAGCGAGAGTCGAACGCGGCCGTGTCGTCGTGGTTGACGCTGACTGATCCGTCGGCGTGCGGGGTGACGGTTACAGGATTGGTGGCACCGCTGCTGAGGGCGGCGAGGCTCTCGCCGATGGCGGGAAGGAACGAGCTGATGTACACGAGGTGCTGGACGGCTGGGTGCGCGCCGGCTTGGGAGGCGACCATCCCTCCGTAGGAGTGCGCGATGAGGACCGCCGGCCCACCCTGGTCCAGCACCGCGGTCGTCGCCGCGGCGTCCTCGTCAAGGCCCGGACCGGCAGCAGACGGTGCGATGCCGGCCTCTCCGCAGGAGGGCAGCGCCACTGCGGTGCTTGTGACCCCGCTGCCCTCAAGCAGCGCGGCTGTCGGCGCCCACCAGCACGCACCGTCACGGGAAAACGCTCCGTGGATGAACACGAGTCTCATGCCCGGAACGTTAGCCGTACCAAAAATTACGTGAAAGACTGCAAGCGATGGGACGACGCCCACAACCCGAACGAAGAGCCATCCTCCTCACCGACTGCACTGACGAGCTGCTCCGCCACGGCCTACCCGGACTGACGCTGGCCAAGATGGCGACCGCGGCCGGCACGAGCTCGCGAATGCTGCTCTACCACTTCAACACTCGCGACCAGCTCGTGCTCCAAGCACTCCACGAGGCCCGCCGCCGCCAGCAGCAGGTGTTCGGCGAACTGCTCACACCGCGAGCCGGCGTCCCCTACGCCATCGTGCTCACCGAGGCATGGGACCGGATCACAGCGCCCGACCTGCGCCCCTATCTGCGCCTGTTCGGCCAGCTGCACGACCTTCCGCCAGACCGAACCCCGTGGACTGAGTTTCGGGCCCGATCGATCACCGACTGGCTGCCCACGATCGAGGCCGGGCTCCGCGCCGACGGCCGCTCTGACGCCGTCGCGCTATCGACCGCGATTATCGCCACCGTCCGCGGACTACTCCAAGATCTCAACGCCACCGCCGACCATCAACGCACCACCGACGGGCTCCGAGCGATCGCGAAACTGCTCACCCTCCAGCCCCGGTAGCCGGACCGGTTGCGCAACGACTCGCCGTAGAACGGCCGGCCGACGAGCAGGCCCCGCGAGGCCTGCTGCTCCCTCAGCCAGGGTAAGCGATCATCTGTCAAAGGATGGAGGTCGCCGATGTCAGCCGTGCCCGACGGACGCGGGGCCTTGTGGTCCTGGAGGGCTTTCACGCGATCAAGCATGCGATCCGGTTCGGCGGCGAGATTCTCGGGGCATGGACCGCGGACCTGGGTGAGGTGCAGAGTCTGCTCGAGCGGCTCGCCCCTGACGTGCTCATCCCGGTCGAGGTTGTGGACATCCAGGCCCTCAAGGCGGTGGCGCCACGCGGCCAGGTCGTTGCCGTGGCTCGGCGTCCGGTTCAGCCCGATCCGGACACGGTTCTGGCCGGGCCAGGTCACGTCGTGCTGCTCGAGGACCCAAGGCACCTGGGCAACCTGGGCGCAGTGATTCGGGTGGCTGCCGCCGCGGGCGCCGCGGGCGTAATGACCACCGGACGTCAGAATCCCTGGCATCCGGATGCTCTGCGCGGCAGTGCCGGCCTGCACTTCGCGCTGCCCGTCCATCACCTCCGCACCATCAGGACCCAGGGGCGAGACCTGGTGGCTTTCGACCCAGCTGGGGAGCCGCTCGCGCCCAAAGAGTTTCCCGCCGCGGCGGTCCTAGCCTTTGGCACCGAACGCGACGGGCTGAGCGATGAGCTCTTGGCACAGGCACAGAGCCGCGTCGCGCTGCCGATGTCCACCGGGGTCTCGTCGCTCAATCTGGCCACGGCGGTTGCCGCCACCCTGTACGCGCTAAAGCTCACACCACCGTGAAGATCGCAGTCGTGCCCAGCGACAAGCTGAAGCGCACGCCGGTCTTAACGACTGAGCGGCTCCGGCTGGAACCGTTGCAGGCGCCGCACGCCGACGAGCTCGCGCCCGTTCTGAATGACCCTCGATTGCATGAGTTCATCGGCGGCCGCCCGCTCGGCGTCGAAGCACTGCGTGATCGTTACCGACACCAGGTCGTGGGTCGGTCGCCCGACGGTCAGCAGCTGTGGTTGAACTGGGTCGTGCGCGAGCTGAGGCAGCGCCGGGCGATCGGCGTGGTGCAGGCGACGGTGACGTCGAGCCCGTCCCGAGCCGAGCTGGCCTGGACGATCGAGATCGAGTCCCAGGGTTGCGGCTACGCCCGCGAAGCCGCTGGTGCGATCGCCGCTTGGCTCACCCAGCAAGGGGTCGAGGCACTCATCGCTCACATCCACCCGCGTCACGTCGCATCGGAGAAGGTCGCCCAGGCGCTTGGTCTTCGACCAACGGGCGAGAGCGTCGGGGACGAGGTTCGCTGGAGCAACTGAAGCGGCGGTCGCGCCGCGGCGCCAGGGCCGTCGGGACTCGCCGCGTTCCCGGGGCATCGCGCCTGAGATAACAGAGATTTGTGTGATCTTAGTGATCTATGTATGATGGCTGCCGTGCCGACCGACCCGCAGATCACCTTCGCTGATCACATGGGGCGTTTCTACGCTCGTCGTTATGCGTTTCCGCCGATGGTGGGCCGGCTGCTTGGCTATCTCGCCGTCTGTGACCCGCCGGAGCAGAGCATCGGTGAGCTGGCCGAGGCATTGCTGGCCAGCCGCAGCGCGATCACGGGCGCGGTCAAGGCTCTGGAGACGATGCACGGGATCCGTCGCTCGCGGGCGGCAGGGGAACGGATGGACCGGGTGCAGATTGATCTGAGCTCGCCGCAGTTGATGGGCATGGACATCTCCGAGTACGAGGAATTGAGCGCGTTGATGCAGGAGGGCCTGCATGTGGTGCGCGACGCCCCCCGCGAGCGCCAAGCGGTGCTGTTGGAGATATCTGCGTTCGCCGAGTTCCTGGTCGAGCGGATGCCGGTGCTGCAGCAGGAGTGGGACACGCGCCGGAACGCGTTCGTTGCCGCGGGGCGTCTCCCGGCCGCCTCTCATCGCCCGGGAGGGGATCGATCGTGACCGTCGCCGGTACACCGGCGATCGAGGCTGCCGGCGTGTGCAAGTCGTTCGGAGACGCGGTGGTGCTCGACAGCGTCGACCTGACGGTCGCGGAGGGCACGATCTTCGGTCTGCTTGGCCCCAACGGCGCAGGCAAGACGACGATGGTGCGGATCCTGTCCACGTTGATCCGGGCGGATTCTGGGCAGGCGCGGGTCGCCGGTCACGATGTCCGCACCGAGTCCGACGGGGTCCGGGCAGCGATCGGCGTGACCGGCCAGTTCTCTGCCGTGGACGACCTGTTCACCGGCGAGGAGAACCTTCGATTGATGACTGATCTGAACCATTTGGGTCGCGAGGCGGGGCGACACCGGGTGGTGGAGCTGCTCGACGCGTTCGACCTGGCCGACGCCGCCTGCAGGCCGGTCTCGACCTACTCAGGCG
>JALYTU010000384.1 GCA_030854125.1 Actinomycetota bacterium
GCCGGGATGCGTGGCGAGCGGCGAGCGCTGCGGGCGGCGGCGCAGGTCCCGATCGAGGTTGCCGTTCCCTGGCGCCCGTACCGCGGACCGCAGGCCGGAGGGCATCCCGCCCAGATCGCGGGACCTGATCAGTAGGCTTGCGCGTTGAGTAGAGGTTTTTGCGTGGACGCGACCACAATGCCCCGAGTCACCCTGCCGCTGGCGCCCCCGCGTCCGCGGGTCCTCACGGAATGGATGTCGACGCGTGATCCGCCGCGCTGGCCGGCCCCGCCCGCCGGCGGCGGCCAGGCAGTGATGCTCGTGCCGGGCTTCATGGCCGGCGATACGAGCCTGACCCGGATGGCCGTGTGGCTGCGCAGCGGGGGCTTCGCGCTGGCCCGCAGTGGCATCACCCGCAACACCGGGTGCATGGAGCCGACCGTGGAGCGGCTGGAGGCCCGCCTGGAGGAGGCCGTGCAACGAACCGGGCGGCGCGCGCTGCTCATCGGTCAGAGCCGCGGCGGCTGTATCGGGCGTGCGCTTGCCGTCCTGCGCCCCGATCTGACCGAGACCCTGGTCACGCTCGGCTCACCCCTGCGTGACCAGCTCGCCGTCAAGCCCCGGATCTGGCCCTCGCTGGTCACGGTCGGCCTGCTCGGGACCGTCGGTGTGCCCGGCATGTTCGGCCTCAGCTGCCTGCGCGGGGACTGCTGTGCGCGCACGCGTGCGGCCGCCAGCGCTCCGTTCCCTGACGAGGTGTCCTTCTACTCCTTCTTCTCGCGCAGCGACGAGATCGTCCGCTGGGAAGCCTGCCTGGATCCCGCGTCGGTTCAGGTCGAGGTCGAGACCAGCCATGTCGGCATGGGCATGGCCCGCGAGGTGTGGGCCGAGCTGACCGCGGTCCTCGCCGAGGCCCCGGCCGACGCGCCCCCCGCCGCGGCTTAGACCCGGGCGGCTCGGGCAGCGCGGACGCGGGAGGTCTGATCCAGGTTGACCTTGCGCAGCCGCACGTTGTGCGGCGTGACCTCGACGCACTCGTTCTCGCGCAGAAACTCGAGCGCCTGATCAAGCGACATCTCGCGCTTGGGCACCAGCCGGACGAGTTCGTCGGAGGTGGACTTGCGCATGTTGGTGAGGTGCTTCTCCTTCACGGCGTTGACGTCGAGGTCCTCGGCGCGGGCGTTCTCACCGACGATCATGCCTTCGTAGACCTCGTCGCCGGGCTCGACGAACAGTGTCCCGCGCTCCTGCAGAGTGAACAGCGCAAAGGCGGCGACGTTGCCCCGGCGGTCTGCCACCAGCGAGCCGGTCGGGCGCGTGCGCAGCTCACCGTGCCAGGGCTCCCAGCGATCGAACACGTGGTGCACCAGGCCGGTACCGCGGGTCTCGGTGAGGAACTCGGTTCGGAAGCCGATCAACCCACGGGCGGGCACCAGGTATTCCATCCGCACCCAGCCGGTGCCGTGGTTGACCATCTGCTCCATGCGTCCCTTGCGCAGCGCGAGCAGCTGGGTGATCACCCCGATGTACTCCTCGGGGGCGTCGACACTCATCCGCTCGACGGGCTCGTGACGCTTGCCATCGATCTCCCGGGTGACGACCTGCGGCTTGCCGACGGTCAGCTCGAAGCCCTCCCGGCGCATCAGCTCCACCAGGATGGCCAGCGCGAGCTCGCCTCGGCCCTGCACCTCCCACACGTCAGGGCGCTCGGTCTCGGTGATTCGCAGCGACACGTTGCCGACCAGCTCGCGCGCCAGGCGGTCCTTGACCTGGGAGGCGGTCAGGTACTGGCCGTCCTGCCCGGCCAGCGGCGAACTGTTGATCCCAACCGTCACCGACAGCGACGGCTCGTCGACGGTGATGATCGGCAGCGGACGGGGATCGGCGGCGTCGGCAAGCGTATCGCCGATCGTGATCTCGGCGATTCCGGCCACGGAGATGATCTCCCCGGCGCTCGCCTCGGCCGCGTCGACGCGGTCCAGCGCCTCGGTGACGTACAGCTCGGAGATCCGCACCCGTTCGGTGGTGCCGTCCGAGCGACACCAGGCGACCGTGTCCCCCCGGCGGATCGTCCCGGCCCGCACCCGGCAGATCGCGATCCGGCCGACGTACGGTGAGGCATCCAGGTTGGTGACGTGGGCTTGCAGCGGGTGGTCGGGCTCGTACTCGGGCGCGGGCACATGCTCGACCAACAGGTCGAGCAGCGGCGTGAGATCGGTCCCGGGCGTGGCCGGGTCCAGCGACGCCTGCCCGGCCTTGGCGTTGGTGTAGACGATCGGGAAGTCGATTTGCGACTCGTCGGCGTCAAGGTCCAGGAACAGCTCATAGACCTCGTCGACAACCTGCGCGATGCGGGCATCGGGCCGGTCGATCTTGTTGATGACCAGGATCACCGGCAGCCGCAGCTCAAGCGCCTTGCGCAGCACGAAGCGGGTCTGGGGGAGGGGGCCCTCACTGGCGTCGACGAGCAGCAGCACCCCGTCGACCATGGTCAGGCCGCGCTCGACCTCCCCGCCGAAGTCCGCGTGGCCGGGCGTGTCGACGATGTTGAGCTTGACGTCGCCGTAGCGCACGGCAGTGTTCTTGGCCAGGATCGTGATGCCCTTCTCGCGCTCGAGGTCCATCGAGTCGAGCACGCGTTCGTTGACGTCCTGGTTGGAGCGAAACGCGCCGGACTGCCACAGCAGCGCGTCGACGAGCGTGGTCTTGCCGTGGTCGACGTGGGCGATGATCGCCAGGTTGCGGATGTCTGAGCGCTGGGCCATGGGCCCAGGCGAGGTTAGCCGCCCGCGGCCTTGCTCCCGTTCACATCGCGTTCGCGTCCCGGACGCGCCCGTGAGCCTATGATCCGGTCCGATGAGCGATCTCCGCGATCCGCTCGAGGCTGAGCGCCTCGTCACCGAGGCTCCGGAAGCCTTTCGTACCCGAGGAGACATCCTCCAGCGCACCGCGGCGACGGCCGCGACGGCTGGCGCTGCTCACGGCCCTGGTCGCCGCACTCGGGGTGCTCGCCCCGGCCACCGCCTCCGCGGTGCCTCGATCCGCCACGTGTTCATCATTGTGCTCGAGAACGAGTCCGCCAGCACCACCTTCGCCCCGGGCTCTCCGGCTCCTTATCTCGCCACGACCCTGCGCTCGCAGGGCGCCTACGTCCCCAACTACTACGGGGTCGGGCACAACTCCAACGACAACTACATCGCGATGATCAGCGGTCAGGCTCCGAACGTCCAGACCCAGGCCGACTGCCAGAACTTCACCGACATGCTGCCCGGCACGATCGGCGCGGGCGGCCAAGCCCTGGGCACCGGCTGCGTGTACCCGACCACGGTGCCGACGATCGCCTCCCAGCTGGAGACGGCCGGTTTCACCTGGCGCTCCTATAACGAGGACATGGGCGCCGCGCCGGCCCGCGAGACCAGCGTCTGCGCGCATCCGGCGATCAACGCCACTGACAACACGCAGACCGCGACCGCCACCGACGAGTACGCCACCCGTCACAACCCATTCGTCTACTTCCACGGGATCATCGACGACACCAGCTTGTGCAACACGCACGTGGTCGGTCTGCACGCCCTGACCCAAGATCTCACCGCTCCGCCCCCGGCGGCCCCCAACTACAGCTTCATCACCCCCGGCCTCTGCAACGCCGGCCACGACGCGCCGTGCAAGAACGGTCAGCCCGGTGGCCTGGTCTCGGCGGACCGGTTCCTGCAGACCTGGGTCCCGCGGATCACCGCCTCTCCGGCCTACCGTCAGGACGGCCTGCTCATGGTCCTGTTCGACGAGGCCGGCGGCCAGGAGCCGAGCTCCTGCTGTGGCGAGATCCCGGGCCCTGGGAGCCCGATGCCCGGGATCACCGGTCCCGGCGGCGGGCCGACCGGGGCGGTGCTGCTGTCGCCCTGCATCGCGCCGGGCACGGTGACCCGGACGGCCTACAACCATTACTCGATGCTGGCCAGCGTCGAGGACAGCTTCGGCCTGTCGCACATCGGTTA
>JALYTU010000385.1 GCA_030854125.1 Actinomycetota bacterium
TCGCGAGATCGCGCGCGTCCGCGGCCTGGTCGCGTGCCTCGGCGCCGACGTCTCGCTGGTGCGCGCCCACGTCGCGCCGGCTCGCGACATCAAGGCGCCCAGCGGCGCCTTCTTCGCGCTCGCGGGTGCTGCGCTGGCGACTATCGCGACTGGAGTCGTGCGTGAGCAGGTCGCCGCCGTGAGCGAGGTCGTCATCGCTGGCGACCTGATCGCGGTCGCTGGCCGACTGGTCGCGGTCCGCGCTTGTCTGATCAAGGTCAGCGTTCGTCTGGTCAGCGTCGACGATCGTCTGGTCGGCCTCGGCAAGCGTCTGCTCAGCGTCCGCGAGCGCCTGCTCCTCGTGGAGAACCTCTGCCGCAGCGCCGATGCGCTCACGCCGCCCGTTGCTCGACCCGTTGCTGAGTTTGACCGGGTGATCGTCTGACACGGGGCCGGCCACAAGGGCCTCCAGCGGTCTGAGCGGCGAGTTTCGGAGATCCCCGCGCCCATCCAGTTGACGTCACCGAGTGTAGCGCGATGCTGCGGCTAAATGTCGGTAGAGGTAGCACTGCCCGCCGCTATGGTGCCGTTACTCAGGGGAGGCAGTTCGTTGAGAACGGCGAGGATGACTTGTTTGGGGTGCGCCGTCAGCGGGTTGATGAAGCCATGGTGGTAGGCATGGCGGCCCTGGTCGCTGAGCCAGTCTCCGAAGACGGGCATGGCGAGGAGGCCGTGTGGCTCCGCGAGGCCTTGACCGAGACGATCGAGTTGTCGGATGAAGTACCCGTCGGGGCGCATCATCTCGGTGAGTGCTTCGCCGACGGTGGCGCCTGTCGTGCCCACCATCGTTGTGGTCCACAACGTTTCGAGGTCCGTGGCCCGCCAGTTTTGGGGGGCGTTGGCAGGCGAGGGCCAGGGGATCTTCATCTCTGCTAGGAAGGAGGTCTCTGGGGCGCCGGTGGCGGCGCGCACCGCCCGGTACAGGGGGTCGCCGCTGAGGCGGCTGCCCGACGCGCCGAGTTCGATAGCGACTTCGATGTCATTGATCCCGGCGCGCACCGCCGCGAGGGCGAGTTCCCGGGTTGCTCCCTGGTGGATCTGGCCATCGCCGAAGACGATGTCGCCGTCCTCGAGCGTGAGGCCGTGGTTGTTGTCCCAGTCGTGGAAGAGTCGGGCCAAGAAATCTCCGAGGGAAAGGTCCGGGTATCGGCTCGTTCGCGTCTGGAGCGTCGAGAGGGTGGAGGCGTTCAGGAATCGGGCGGGCAGCAGGCGAAGTGGCCAGGTGAGCTCTCTCAGTGCCTGGGCGGTGCGCGCGGCCACTTGGTGTTGCAGGTTCTCCCAGAAGTCCGGGTAGCGTGCGCGCCAGAACCTGCGGATCTGAGCGACGGGCGTGCGCAGGTGGCCGGCCGCGAAGGCGTCAGTTAGGAAGTGCTGGGCCGCGGCCTCCCGGGCCATCGCGTGGGTTCGGTCGCCGCCGATCCGCGCCAGGCGACACGCTTCGTCCAGGGCGACTTGGTGGAAGTGGTGGTAGGCGAGCCCCGCCGAACCGAAGGGCCTGGTGCGCCGTTCGTGCGTCACCCCGCCGGGTGCGACGAAATGGTCGTCGTTGGTCGCAGCCAGCTCCAGGTAGCGGTCGCGCACTCGTCGCTCGACACCACTCGAGGAGGCCAGCGCACTGAAATTGTAGTCGGCGAACTCCCCGCCGGCATCGAATCTGCCGTCGATCACGGCTTCATCGACCGCCATTACCTTCAGGGCGCAGATGATCTCGTCACGGGTGCCGCGCCTGGTCCCTCGGACGCCGGGGACTCGGGCCAGACTGAACAAGTCCTCAGCGAGAACGCAACCGGCGTTCGCGCGCTCACCGACGCACCCGAGCGGCGGCGCGAGCAGGAAATAGTCGCCGCCGAGAGCCAGGACGTCGCCGTAGGTGAGGCAGAAGCGCTCCTTCGTGGACTCCCCGCCGAGGTTGATCAGGGCGCCGTCGGTAGCGGCATCGCCGATCGCGCGGTGTTCGTTGCTGTCCACTGGACCTTGTCCTCCCCTCTGAGCCAGGTCAGCTCGGCGTGAAGTCGTGCTTCGGCGCGCTCCCGAATAGCGTCAGCTCTCGAGGAACTTCCGCTGGGTTCTGCTCGCCGGCGGTCGGGTCGAGCAGGATGTGGATCTTCATCGCGCTTCACGACTTGAAGACCATGAGGGGGAGGATCGCGACCAGGAGTGAGCGCCACGGACGCGTAGTTGGCGGCGATCGAGAGTTCTGTCGTTGAGCAGCACGGTCAGGCTTGGTGCTCGTCGGTGCTCCTTCGGCGGCCAGCCAGGGTAGCGAGGGCGGAGGCGGGCCTGTTTGGTCGCTGGCCTCCGATGACGCCGCCGAGGGCGAGCGCGACTGCATAGAGGAAGATCGCGGTGTCGACCCACCTGGTGCTGTACCGATGTGCTCGAGCTGAACGAGCCACAGCCCGAAACAGAGCGGCAGCAGACCCCGACGCGGATCACGCCGGTCCGCGTCACGTCAGACCGAGCAACAGCGCACTGGCCTGGTTCTACATTGGCGGGGCTCCGGGGTAGCCAGTTGGCCGAGCGTGTTCTGGTTGGTCTACGCATATGTGCGCAGTTGCTGGCGGGGCTGACCGTCAGGGGGTCGGCCGGCGCACGACGTCGGTCAACTCCTCGCGGGCGACGCGCAGCTCGTGGGTAGAGGGCTCGGGAAACGCCAACGTCGATCGGCTGGCTGCTTTGTTCACTTCCCGGGTCGCCTTCGTGCCGGGCTTCGGCCGACGGGTTGTGTTGGCAGCTCGCCTGCGGCGTGGGCTGGAATTGGGCAGGTCACCGCTTGTTTTGTCGTGGCGGTGATCGGCTGGCCGTGATGGGTGATTTCGAGCGGTAGTCCTTGCAGCAGCGAGTAGCTGGCGTGGTCGGCGTGGACTTCGACCTTCAGGCGTCGCTCGCGAAAGCATAGGCCGAAGGCGAGGCGCGTCAGTCGCTCTGGGAGGCGGGGTGTGAAGCTGAGGGCGCCGTCGTGGTCGCGCATCCCGCCGAATCCGGCGACCGCGGCGATCCACGCACCGGCTAGCGAGGCGATGTGTAGCCCGTCGCGGGTGTTGTGCTCGAGGTTTGAGAGATCTACGAGCGCGGCTTCGGCGAAGTAGTCGTAGGCGAGTTCGAGGTGCCCGATTTCCGCGGCGATGACCGCCTGTGTGCAGGCCGACAGTGAGGAGTCGCGGACGGTGAGCGCCTCGTAGTAGGCGAAGTCTCGGGCTTTCTGCTCGCCGGTGAAGGCGTCGCCGCGGCGGTGCAGGGCGAGCACGAGGTCGGCCTGGTTGACGACTTGCTTGCGGTACAGGTCGACGTAGGGAAAGTGCGCGACTAGCGGGTACTGCTCGGGCGTGGTTGCCTCGAAGTTCCAGCGCTGGTGCTCTGTGAAACGTTCGGCCTGCGGGTGAACGCCGAGCCGCTCGTCGTAGGGGATGAGGATCGCGTTGGCGGCGTCGCGCCAGTCGGCCGCTTCTTCGGTGTCCACTCCGAGTTCGGCGGCCCGCTCAGTGTTGCGCTCTACGGCGTCTGCCGCCAGCAGCAGGTTACGCTGCGCCATCAGGTTGGTGTAGACGTTGTTGTCGGCGATCGCGCTGTAGTCGTCAGGGCCGGTCACGCCGTCGATCCTGAAGCGCCCACGGGCGTCGTGGTTGCCGAGTGATCGCCATAGGCGCGCCGTCTCGACGAGCAACTCGAGGCCGACGTCGTGCTCGAAGGCGGGGTCTTCTGCCGCGGCCTGGTAGCGACCGACGGCGTCAGCGATGTCGGCTCCGATGTGAAACGCGGCCGTTCCCGCAGGCCAGTACCCGGAGCATTCTTCCCCGTCGATCGTGCGCCACGGAAAAACCGCGCCCGCAAGCCCCAGCAGTTTCGCGCGTTCGCGTGCCCGGTCGAGCGTGGCGTGGCGCCAGCGCAGGGCGTCACAGGCGGCGTGCGGGGCGGTGTACGTC
>JALYTU010000386.1 GCA_030854125.1 Actinomycetota bacterium
GGGCGACGCCGGCTTGTCGACGGCGCGGCACGGGTTGCTCCGGCACCAGCCCTTCGAGACCGCGAACTCGAAGATGCCGTTGAGGTGCACGTAGAGATTGCGAACCGTCTTCACCGATAGCGGCCCAAGACCTCGATCAAGACGCTCTTCCTCGTCGAGGCACGCATCGATGAAGTCCTCGACATCCTCGGTCGCGATCTCATCGACCGGTTTGTCATTAAAGTGCGGTGTGAAGTGAACCCAGATCTCCGACTCGTAGTTGGCGAGCGTCGGATCTGGCTTACGACCGACACGAGCGAGCTGCTTGATTCGGCGGTCTCCGACCTCCGCGAGCGTCATCCGCTCAGTCACCGGCGCCGGGGCTGCGTCCAGTTCGAGCATCAGTTCGCGCAGCCGCGTCTCGGCCTCGCACCGAACGACCGGCCGCCGGGGAGTGGGCGTCGCTGCCCAGCACGTGCAGCAGTCCATCGCAAGCCAGACTGAGGACAAGATCGCCCGGCTGAGCACCCGCGACGAACTCGGCGGTCCACTGAATCACGCAGTCGCGCCGACTCAGGTCGTCCAGCCGTTCGACGAAGTCCGGACCGGCGCTCAGTTCGGGATGCGCGATGACCGCGGCCACCCCGCGAGCGCGAAGACGCCCGGTCACCGCCGCCAGATCCCCGTCCAGTGCGCCCGCAGGGGGCTCGAGCAAGACCCATCCGCCGGGCCGCGCCGAGCTTGACGCGCCGCAGCTGCTCGTCCTGGATCGCGTCAGCCTCGGTCGCCGCCAGCTATCCCTCCGGGCGCAACTCGCACGGGAATCTCGAGCCGGTCCAGCTCGTGCTGCACGGTCGCCACCCGCGTCTCGATCTCATCGATCTTGACACGATGGTCGTGGCGGATGTGCGAGGTCGCGCACACCACGCCGATGCCGTCCGCGTGGGCCTGCCGGGCCATCCCCACGCTATCGCGAAGGCTCCGCGCGCCATCGTCCAGCTCCGGCAGGATGTGGCAATGTACGTCGATCACCCTGGCGTGCCGACCTGCTCCAGAAGGTGAGGCGCGAGGAGCCCTTCTAGCGCTGGTTCGAACTTGCAGTACGCCGAGGTGATGACCTCGATCCCGCGCTTAGCCTCGCTCATCCACGGAGGGCCGAAAGCGGACGCTGCGGTACGGATGCCTGCAACCGGATGCGGGCGTCAACGATGACCGCGTCCCGCTGACCCACGATAACCGGGTTGAGGTCCAGTTCGGCGACCTCGGAGTGCGTGTCGACCAGGGCACTTAGGCGCAGCAACACATCCTTGACGGCCTCGATGTTGCAAACCGGCGCGCCGCGGTAGCCGTTCAGTAACGGGTAGGTCCGCAACGTGGTCAGCATTTCGGCGGCGTCGACGTCAGTGAGCGGCGTAATGCGTACCGATACGTCCTTGAGCAGCTCGGCGCTGGTACCGCCGGCCCCGCAGACAATCACAGGGCCGAAATGCTCGTCGTGTACGACGCCGATCAGCAGCTCGACGCCCGTGGGCGCCATTGGCTGGATCACGAATCCCTCCAGCGGAAAGCCGGCACGGGTGACGGCCGCCTTGATCTCACGGCCACCGGCGCGCACGGCGGACGGCCCCGTCAGCCCTACCTGCACCGCGCCGGCGTCAGTCTTATGCACAAGGCCCGGTGCCACCGCTTTCAGCGCCACCGGGCCGTCGAACTCGGCCGCAGCCGCGACGGCGTCGTCGATCCCGCTGGCGACACGGGTCGCAACCAGCGGCAGCCCGTAGCAGGCGAGCAGGTCTGCGACCGCTTTGGGCCCCAGCCAGCCCTCGCCAGCGGCCAGCGCGACGGCGATGATTGCTGCCGCTTCGTCAAGACGGCAGCCGGTGAGCTTGGGGACCGCCCCGATCGGTCGCGAGCGCCAGCGCGAATAGCGGACCCCACGAGCAAGCGAACGAGCGGCTTCCTCAGGGAAGGCGAAGGCAGGTACGCGCAGTGCGCCCGACGCCAGCTCAGACGGCGCCGGTTCCGCGTTCATGAACACGGCAGCCATAGTGATGCCGTCGGCCAGCTCGGCCGCAGCGCGAAGCTCACGGGCCACATCCTCGGCCCGAGTCACCAGCGCGGGAACGAAGATCGCGATGATCGCGTCGCAGGTGCGGTCCTGTACGAGTACTTCGATGGTGCGCCGGTAGTCCTCTGCCGACGCCGTGGCGACCATGTCGATCGGGTTGCCCAGCGACGCCTCGGGCGCCAGGAATCGCGCCAGCCGCCGCTTGGTGGCGTCGGAGGGTTCGACGACCGACAGATCGTCCCCTTGGCAGGCGTCCGCACACACAATTCCAGGCCCCCCGACGTTGGTGACGATCGCCACCCGTCCGCCGCGAGGCGCGGGCTGGCTCGCCAGCAGCGCCGCCACGTCAAACAGCTCGTGCAAGGTATCGGCGCGGATCACTCCCGCCTGGGAAAAGAGAGCGTCCACGGTCACATCGGAGGCCGACACGAGCGCCCCGGTATGCGATGAGGTCGCCCGCGCACCAGCGGGAGAGCGACCACTCTTGACCGCGACAATCGGTTTGACGGCACTGACCCGACGGGCGATGCGGGCGAACCGCCGCGGGTTGCCAAACGACTCCAGATACAGAAGCACGACATCGGTGCGCGGGTCGTGTTCCCAGTACTGCAGCAGGTCATTGCCCGAGACATCGGCCATGTTGCCGACCGACACGAACGACGAAAGGCCAAGACCGAGACGGTAGGCCGCCTCGATCACCGCAATCCCGACCCCCCCGCTCTGGGACAGGAAGCCAACCCGCCCCGGCAGGGAAACGCGCGCGGCAAACGTGGCATCCAGCTGCACCGCGGGGTCGGTATTGAGGAGCCCCAGGCAGTTGGGCCCCACCAACCGCATCCCGCTCTCACGGCAGATTCTCAGCAACTCTCCTTGGCGCAGCCGGCCGGCGGCGCCGACCTCAGCGAAGCCAGCGGAGATCACCACCAGCGCACGGACGCCGGCCGCGCCGCACTCCAAGGCCACCCGTGTGACGTGCTCGGCCGGCACTGCGACCACGGCGAGGTCCACGGGGCCCGGCACGGCGCCGACCGACCGGTGAGCCGGACGCCCATCGACCGTGGCTGCGCGCGTATTCACTGGGTACACCACGCCGGTGTAACCGTCGGCCAGCAGGTGGTGGAGGATCGCGCCCCCCACCGTGGCCCGATCGCGCGAGGCGCCGATCACGGCCACCGATCGCGGACGCAGAAATCTCTCCAGGGCCGCGACAGCCGCTGCCTGCTCGCGGCCTTCGAACCGCTCCAGCGAAACCGCTGACAGCGAAGTCGGGAACTCGACCTCGATCCCATCTGGCGTACTTCGCAGCCGCACCGGAAAGCCACTCTGGCGAAACACCTCGATCATCCGATGGTTGAGCGGCAGCACCAAGGCGGTGAATTCCGAGATGCCGTGCTGCTCGGCAGCCGCCGCGAGATGAGCGAGCATGATCGTGGCGATGCCATGCCCCTGCCAGGCATCCGCGACCATGAACGCGACCTCAGCCCTGTCTTCACTCTCGCGGAGGTAGGCACCGTGGCCAACGATCTCCTGCTCGGGCCCCCGGGTGGCCACCAGGCCGAACCGGTCGGCGTAGTCGACGTCCAGAGCCCACTGCTCAACCCACGCCAAATCAGCGAAGCCGAAGAAGCGAAAAGCGATCGAGTCGCGCGACAGCGCCGTCAGGAACCCCCGAAGCCTCACGCCGTCCTGCGCTCGTACGGGACGGAGATGGATACTTGACCCATCGCGGAGCGCGACGTCAACCTCCCACGCTACGGGGTAATCAGCTGCAGCTGACGGTGCAGCTGATGCTGCACGAGGTCGCGAGGGCACCATCACGACCGCCGCCGACGTAGCTGCGGCGGGTACCACGGGAACCGGCCGGTTTGCGTGGTGCACAACCGCGTTGGAGACACTTCCCAGAGC
>JALYTU010000387.1 GCA_030854125.1 Actinomycetota bacterium
CAACTCGCCGCCAACCCGACCGGCGATCTTCTCCAGGCCGGTCCGCTGCTCGTTTCCAGGGGCCGGATGGCCTACGCCGACGGAGAGGACCGGGAGGGATTCTCGGCCGGCGCCCATCAGTTCGATACCGGGTCACCCTGAGGGTACCGACCCACCCCGCTATTCCGACATCACGGCCGCGCGCTATCCGCGCGCGGCGCTCGGCATCGCCGATGACCACGTGCTCGCCGTGGCGTGCGACGGTCGCGCGCGCGACGACGCCGGCATGACCCTCGGCGAGCTCGCCGGCGCGCTGGTCGCCCTGGGCGCGACCGACGCTCTGAACCTCGACGGAGGCGGCTCGGCGTCCCTAGTGCATGCCGGGCGCCTGCGCAACCGGCCGCGCGAGCAGCACGGCGCCGCCCTGCTCGAGGGCCGCCCGATCGTGACCGCGATCGTGTTCGATCCGAGGTAGTCGGCCACGCGGCGACGGCCAACTACCTCGGGCAGCCGACCGTCGTTCACAGGATGGTCATAATCGGGATCGACCCCGATGCCTCACGTTCTCTCCGCCATCCTCTTCTCACCGCGCGGAGGATCGGCACATGCGGCCCGCTCGCTCGCGCTGGGCCTGCGAGATCAGGGCTGTGTGATGACGCTCGTGGCCGGATCGCGCGGTGATCAGGGGATCCACGGAGACGCGCGAGCGTTTTACGGTGACGTGCGCAGTGTCGATTTCGACGCCGCGCTGGCCAGCGAAACGCCGCAACGCTTCACGGGCGGTCCCGGCAGCGCGCCGCTGCATCCCTCCTACGAGGACCGCGACGGCGCGCCGGACCGGGTCTTCGCCGCGCTGAACGACGACGAATACGAGCTGCAGGTGGATGCCTGGGCACGCGAGCTGATTCGTGCGGGCGCGCGTGAGGCCGACGTGCTGCACCTCCATCACCTCACCCCGATCAACGAGGCCGCCGCGCGCGTCGCCCCCCGCGTTCCGATCGTCGGCCAGCTGCACGGCACCGAACTGCTGATGCTCGAGCGAATCGCCGGGTCCGATCCGCCTGACTGGCCCCATGCCGCGGCCTGGGCCCGCCGGATGCGCCGCTGGGCGCAGCGGTGCACGCGCCTGGTCGTCGCCCCGGCCGCGGTCGAGCGCACCGTGTCGCTCCTGCACGTGCCACGCGAGCGGACGGTCACGATCTCAAACGGTGTCGACCTTGACCTCTTCCAGGCCGCCCCGGTGGACCGCGCCGCCTTCTGGCGCCGGGCCCTGGTCGACGAGCCGCGGGGCTGGCTGCCGGGCGAGCCGGCGGGGAGCGTGCGCTATCGCGAGGCCGAGGTGTCGGCGCTGGCCGCGGGAGTGGTACTGCTCTACGTCGGGCGCTTCACCGCGGTCAAGCGACTCGATCGGCTGATCGGCGCGTTTGGGCGCGCCCAGCGGCAACTGCCGACCGCCGCGAGTCTGGTGCTCGTCGGGGGTCATCCCGGAGAGTGGGAGGGAGAGCACCCGGCGCAGATCGCGGCGCGCCTCGGAGTCCCCCAGGTGTTCCTGGCCGGTTGGCACACCCACGCCGAGCTGCCCGAGTTCTTCTCGGCGGCCGAAGCCATCGTGCTGACGTCCGAGCGCGAGCAGTTCGGTCAGGTCATCGTCGAGGGCATGGCCTGCGGTCTGCCGGCGGTCGCCACGCGTTCGCTGGGGCCGGAGGCGATCATCAGCGACGGGCAGACCGGCTGGCTGGTTGCGGCCGATGACCCTGACGCACTGGTCACGGCCCTCACCGAGGTGGCGCAAGACCGAGCCGAGCGCGAGCGGCGCGGCGAACTCGCCCAGCTCGTGGTGCGTGAGCGTTATTCGTGGACAGGCGCGGCAGAACAGCTTGCCCGCGTGCTCAGGAGCGCCGCCACCTCGTCCGCCGGCCATGCTTCTCCATTTCCGATTCCCTCGGCACGAGCTCAGGGCCGCCGGCGCCCGGTCCACTCTCCGACCGGGACCACCGCCGACCATTCATCCGCGCTGAGCTGATCCACTCGGAGCTGGCGGCCCCACATAATGTATGCAAAAATGCGTGGCGCACAAGATGACGCGTCCTCTCATCCTGGTCACCAGCTGGCGCCGGTATCTGCCGCCCTCGCTCGGCGGGCGCACGCTGCTCGACACGCTTGACCCCGGGCCGGCGTGAGCCTGCGCGGCTACACCGCACCGCTGTCACCCGACGGGCGCGCGGGCATCGTGCCCCCGCCGCCCTGGCACTATTCCGGCGACTTTCTGATCGCCGAGTACCGCACCGACCCCGACGCCGTCGCCGCACTGCTGCCCGATGAGTTCGAGCCCGCCGAGGACCCCGGAGCGGTAGCGGCCATCTTCGCCGACTGGCAGTCGTGCTCGACTGACCTGCACGAGCTCGTGGACCCGATCCAGTCCCAGTACCGCGAGTTCTTCCTGGTCGTCGGGGCGCGGTACCGCGGCCAGCCGGTCAGCCGTTGCGTCTACATCTGGGTTGACAAGGACTTCGCCATGTACCGCGGCTGGATCCAGGGCTTTCCCAAGAAGCTCGGATCGATCCACATGACCCGCCTGTTCGCCGCCGGCCAGGCGACGCCCCGCCTGACCGAGGGTGCGCGCTTCGGCGCCACCTGCGCCGCCAATGATCGTCAGATCGCGCGGATGCTCGTCACCCTCGAGCATGTCTCCGAGACGGGCCCGACGGTCAACGACCCGCCGATGCACAACACGCGCCACTTCCCAGCCGCCTCCGGCTCGCGGCCCGACGTCTTCGAGCTCGTACGCGCCGGCGGCCGTGACCGCGACGCGACACCGATCTGGGAGGGCAGCGCCGAGCTGCAGCTCTATGACGACACGCTGGAGGATCTTCAGGCGATTGCGCCACGCGAGATGCTGCGTGGCTACCGGTTCACGTTCGGCTACACCGTGGACGGCGTGGACGTCGTCGCCCGGCATCAGGAGGACACCCGCGTATGAAGCACGTTCGCATCCGCCACGACGACCAGCTGTACGAGGGGACGCTTCAGGACGGCACGATCCGATGCGGCGAGCTGTCGCTCGGCGTCGGCGAGGTCCAGCAGTGGTTGGCGCCGGTGGTGCCGTCGAAGATCATCGCCACGCATCTCACCTACCGCTCGCGTGCGGCCGAGTACCGCATGGCGCAGCTGCCCTCGACGCCGTCGTACTTCATGAAGCCACCGAGCTCGCTGTCAGCCCACGGCGCCACGGTGACGCGGCCGGCGGGATGCCGGTTTCTCAACTACGAGGGCGAGGTGGCGGTCATCATCGGACGCCGCTGCCGCGGCGTGAGGCTCGATGAGGCGTTGGACTACGTCGCCGGCTACACGGTCGCCAACGATTGGGGAGTGCATGACTTTCGCCATGCCGACCGGGGGTCGATGCTGCGCGTCAAGGGCCAGGACGGCTTCTGCCCGCTGGGTCCCGCGATCGTGGACGCCGCCGACGTCGATCCCGAGGATCTGACGCTTCGCACCTACGTCAACGGGACCCAGGTCCAGGAGGGCCACACCGGCTCGGACCTGATGTTCTCCTTCGCCTACCAGGTGGCCGATGTCGCCCGGCTGATCACGCTCGAGCCGGGCGACGTGCTGCTCACCGGCACGCCCGCCAACTCGCGCCCGGTCGAGCCCGGCGACACCGTCGCGGTCGAGATCGACGGCATCGGGCGTCTGGAGAACGTCGTCACGCAGTCCGACGCGGCGCTCGAGCCCGTGGGCGAGCAGCCGGCGGTCACGGCGCAGACCCTGCACGTGGCGCTAACCATCTCCGAGGCGGAGGCCGAGCGCGAGGTGCAGAGCGCACGATGAGCGTCCCGCGCGTTCTGCACCCGTTTGCTGCGCCCGCGCGCGAGGCCGGTGACTACCTGGAGATCGTGCGCGGCGAGGGCTGCCGGCTGTGGGACTCCGAGGGGCGCCACTACCTCGACGGCACCGCCTCGCTGTGGTAC
>JALYTU010000388.1 GCA_030854125.1 Actinomycetota bacterium
GCTCTGAGACGGCGATCAGCTCGCCGATCTCCGCGGCCAACTGGCGGCGGTCCTCGCTGAGGCGCTGGTGCTCTGAGAACGCGCGGTGGATCGCCCAGTGGGCCTCCTGCAGCTCGCCCAGCAGCGCCGCCTCGACCTCGGCCGCTGAGCCGCCGGCGTACACCGCATCGACGATGCTCTCGCCGATCGCGCTTGAGCCCTGGCCGGCCGCGGCGGCGGCGTTGTCGTAGACGACGCCGAGCGCGTCGGGATGCAATCCCGACCACAACCGGCCGTTGGCGGCCTGCAGGCGGTGTTGTACGGCGGTGAGCTGCTCGGTGAGCCCGCGGTCGGCCTCAAAGGCATCAGCCAGCTCGCCGGCAAGTCGCTGGGCGACCTCGGGGACCTGCGCGGTCATCTCGTCCCTCCTGCTCGTTGAGTCACGTAATGCATCCAAAACGTGACCATATGCGCTTGCTCGGACAAAATTAGCGAGGGGCCACGGCCTGAGCGGCGCGAGCCGTCGAGACCGCGGGCGCAGTCGGTTTTGTGGTCTGTGGATGGAAACAGAAGCGCGCTGAGCTCCGGAGCGCAGAGCGTGTCGTCTGTGGACGGTGCGAGTGGCCGGGCTTGCTGCGCCCGCGAATGTCAGCGATGCTTTGCTCATGGCCGCACACGCCAGCGCTGGCGCGCTTTACGACGCGATCGGGCAGACCTACAGCGGTCAGCGACGTACAGATCCGAGGATTGCGGCGCGGATCTGGCGGGCGCTCGGGGACGCGAGAACGGTCCTGAACGTTGGGGCGGGAACCGGCTCTTATGAGCCGGCCGATCGCGAGGTCACCGCTGTCGAGCCGTCGCAGATCATGCGCGCGCAGCGCCCCAAACATGCAGCGCCGTGCGTTGCGGCGCGCGCGGAGGCGCTTCCATTTCCCGATGGTTCGTTTGACGTTGCCATGGCCGTGCTGTCTGACCATCATTGGCAGGATCCGGTCGCTGGCTTACGAGAGATGCGCCGCGTCGCATCACGCGTGGTGGTCTTTCAGTGGGATAACACCCGGACAGGCGATTTCTGGCTGGTGCGCGACTACTTGCCCGAGTTTCTCTCGGCGGCTGGGGCGCGTCCGACTCTCGCTGAGCGTGCTGAGACGATTGGCGCCACGATGACGCCCGTCCCGATCCCGTGGGACTGTCAAGACGGTTTCTTTCATAGCTATTGGCGGCGCCCCGAGGCGTATCTGCAGGAGCCGGTGCGCCGCGGAACCTCGGTGTGGGCTGCCGTCGGGAGCAAGGTCGAGCGCCGGGCGGTCACCGCGCTGAGCCAGGACCTTGCCTCCCGGGTGTGGCACGAGCGCAACTGGGAGCTTCTCGAACTCGACGAGGCCGAGTTCGGTGCCTGCCTGCTCGTCACCTGAGCAAACGCCGGCTGAGAAACGAGCCGGCTCGCCGCTGCCGGCAAGCACGGTCGGGATCGCGGAAGACCTGATGTGATTGCTGGATGCCTGACTGGATCGCCGAGCTTGAGTTCGCCTGCGAGCTTGCCGATCTGGCGTCCTCGATCTCGTTACCGGCGTTTGTGGACGGCCGGTTCTTGGTGGTGACCAAGCCGGATGGTTCGCCGGTGACGGACATAGACCGGGCCGTCGAGGACGCGGTGCGTCAGCACATCACGCGGCGGTATCCCGACCACATGGTGATCGGCGAGGAGGCCGGAGCAGCGGGCGACTCGGAATGGTGCTGGTACGTGGATCCGATCGATGGGACCACCCGGTATGTCAGTGGTGACCCGAAGTGGATGACGTTGATCGCGCTCGGCTATCACGACGAGATCGTCGTCGGTTTCGTGGATCGGCCTGCCACCGGCCAGCGATGGTGGGCCAGCCGCGGCCGTGGCGCTTTCTACGACGGTCAGCCCATCAGCGTCTCGGACACGGCGTGCCTGGCTGACGCCGTGATCTGCGATGACTGGCGAGAACACATCGCCGCCGGCGACCGGGAACATCCCCTGACCAGAGTCGCTGCGCGCTGCGGCCACGCACGATCGCATCAAGGGCACGCGTCGCTTGCGGTCGCCTGTGGACAGGCTGACGTCGCGATCTCCACCGGAGGCTACCCATGGGACTACGCGCCACTAAAGGTCATCGTCGAGGAAGCGGGCGGGAAGCACACCGACTTTGACGGCGGCCCGCGCATCGACACGCGCCAGGTCGTGATCAGCAACGGCCAAATCCATGACGCGGTTCTTCAAGCGCTGCACGAGTAGACGTCGAGGCGGGGTCGCTGCTGTTCCATCGCCGCTCGTGCTGCCATCTGCGGTTGATCACGTTTTGCTACTGGCTCCGTTTAGGCGTCGGAGCGCACAGCGGTCACGAACCGCCGGTCGTTAGTGGTACGCCCGACGCCGGCTGAGATCGAGACCTGCTTGAGCCCCGCGCGGGTCAGACGATCGGTGATCTCGCCGGGGCTCCACGGGCGCATCACAAAGTCGTAGACGTCCCTATCGCGAAGATTGCCGTCGGGACCTTGATCTTCGTGCTCCTCGTGAATGAGCAGTCGATCATCGGCCCAGCGCGAGGTGCTAACGAACGAGAGCGATCCGCCGTCAGGCAATTCGATGCGGCGAGCTCGTGGCGTGTTGGTCGCTCGCTCTCGAGCTCCTTCCGGTTCGCGGACGTCGAGGAACAGCACGCCACCTGGTAGGAGCTGGCCGGCCAACGAATGGCACGCGGCTTCGCGCTCCTCGTCGATCACCAGGTCGTTGAGGACTCCGCGACACGTCACCGCGTCGAACGCTGCTGTCGGCTCGAGCTGACAGATGTCGACGATTTGCGCCGTCGCAGACGGACACCGTTTGGCTGCCAATCGCAGGAGTTCAGGCGAGGCATCCGCGAGGGTGACCTCAAAGCCCTGGCCGACCAACGCCTCGGCATGCCTTCCTGTCCCACAGCCGGCGTCCAAGATCTTGCCCCCTGACGCACCCCTCGCTAAGAGTCGAACAGCAACCGCTGTCACCCACGGCTCGACCGGGTCAGTCACTAACAGGTCGTAAACCTCGGCGCGCGACGTATAGAACGGCCGAGAGCGACTTACGTGCGCAGAGCCATCCATCCCGAGCCAAGCTTCGCACCACGAGCGGCAGGGTTGGCGCGGTGCACGCTGAGGCTGATGTGCTCAGGGATTAGCACCGCCCTACGGTTTTGGCGATCATGACCGAAATGGACGATGCAGTCGAGGTCATCGAGTGGGCTGTCGAGTTCGCATGTCGTGCCCACCGCGGTCAGCGGTACCCGTCCCCAGAGCCCGAGCCCTATGTCTTCCATCTCTTTCGTGTGATGCTGGCAGTCGACGGTGATTGCGCGCGCATAGCGGCGTTGCTTCACGACGTCCTTGAGGACACCGAAGCGACCGTGGCCGACCTGCGCGACGCGGTCCCGCCAGCGGTTGTCGATGCTGTCATAGCCCTCACGCACCGTCCGCAGGACACTTACGAGGAGTACATCGAGCTTGTCGCTCTCAACCCGCTCGCGCGCACGGTCAAGCTCGCTGACCTCGCCGACAATCTCTCCAACAACCGCGGGCTGCCGCGCACCGGGGACGTGGTCGCGCGGATCGCCCTGTATGAGCACGCGATGCAGCGTCTGGTCACACCCGAGCAATAAGCGCGTTGAGTCACGTTTTGGGTCAAAAACGTGACCATATGTGGGCGGCGCCGTGAGGTGTTGTCCGGGCGTTGCAGGGCATCCGACGGGTCGGCCGGGAGTCCGCCGCGGGGGGTTCATCCGCGGGGTCAGATCAAACGCGGGCGGTGTCTCGGCGAAAGCGCCAGATCGCGCCGGCGGTGAAGATCGTCAGCCAGACCAGGACGTTGATGACGACCGCGACGCTGGGGGTGTTGCCGGTCAGCGGCGCGTGGACCAGTTGGCTGAGGCCGTAGAGCGGTGTGAACGTCGCGATCTGCCGAAGCG
>JALYTU010000389.1 GCA_030854125.1 Actinomycetota bacterium
GGCGGGGTGCTGATCGCCGATGAACCCACCTCCCGGCTGGACCGCGAAAGCGCCGGGCGGGCGATCCGGGTCCTGCTTGCCTGCGCCGCTGCCGGCCACACCGTCATCTGCGCTACACACGACCCCGAGGTGATCGCGGCCGCCGCTGTCGTCCGGCTCGGTGCGGTGAGCACCGTCGCGGCGACAGGGGGGACAATGCCGGGGTCCCGTCCCCTTCCCACCCCGGAGATCCCGTGAGCACCTCAGATCCCAGCGGACTCGTCACCGACGTTGCCGGCCTCAGCGACCATGTCGGTGAGCACTTGGGCTACACGCCCTGGCGCGAGATGGAGCAGAGCCGCGTCAACCAGTTCGCCGACGCCACCGACGACCATCAGTTCATCCATGTCGATGTCGAGGCGGCGAAGGCAACGCCGTTCGGGGGCACGATCGCCCACGGATACCTGACCCTGGCGCTCGTGGCTCCGATCCTCGCGGAGCTGATGCAGGTCACCGATGCCAAGATGGGCGTCAACTACGGCTTGGACAAGGTCCGCTTCCCGGCCCCGCTCCTGGTCGGCAGCGAGTGGCGCGGAGGTGGCGAGCTGGTCTCCGTAGACGAGATCCCGGGCGGGAAACAGGCCAAGCTGCGCGTGACAATCGAAGTCAAGGGCGCCGAGAAGCCGTCGATGGTCGCCGAGGCGCTGGTCCGCGTCTACGGCTGAGCGCGGGCTTCCGCACGCCCGTTAAAGTGAGAGCGCCCCGGAACCAGCGGGATATGAGGCTGGTTCTGCGGGGCGCGCTCGAGGGAGGAGAGGTACTGCGCTGCAGATGATGGCGGGGCCTCGCCTAGAAGTCCAAGACGAGTATTTGGAGTCATTCATAATCTGTGCTTATGGATCTTCGGCAGCTCGGGTACCTTGTCGCGTTGGCTGAGGAGGGCAACTTCACCCGCGCCGCAGCCAGCGTCCACGTCGCCCAACCGGCCCTTTCGCAGCAGATCCGCCGGCTCGAGGACGAGCTCGGGCTGGCGTTGGTGGAACGCACGACGCGGCGGGTGGCGCTGACCGAGGCCGGAGGGCTGCTCGTGGTGCGCGCACGACGGATCCTGGCTGAACTGGAGGCGGCGTCGGCTGAACTGGAGGCCGTTCGCGGGATGTACACGGGCCACGTAACCCTCGGCGCCATGCACACGATGGGCCCGGTCGACCTGTCGCTCGCGGTCGCGGTCTTCGCCGAGCGTCATCCCAATGTTCTGTTCACGGTGCGCGAGCAGTCCAGCGAGGAGATGGCCGAGATGCTGCGCGTGGATGAGCTCGACCTCGCGTTTCTGTCGGTGACCGAGCGGGTGGAGAGCCACGGCCTCGGGCTGCACCGGCTGGTGCTCGAGGAGCTCGTCGCCGTGCTGCCCCCCGGCCATCGCCTGGCGCGCCGCCGGCAGTTGCGGATGGCGGACCTGGCCGACGAGCCGTTCGTCAGCTTCCGCGCCGGCGCCCGTCTGCGGGAACTGCTCATGTCCGCCGGCCGTGAGGCGGCCTTCGAGCCGCGGGTCACGCTGGAGTCCAACGAGAGCCAGCGCATCCGGCGCCTCGTATCCCGTGGACTGGGAGTGGCGATTCTCCCGCGCTCGGACGCTGAGGGCCCGGGGGCCGAGGTCGCCGTCGCCACGCTCATTGAGCCGCGGCTGCAGCGCGATATCACGCTCGCGTGGCGTGAGGGCCGGCGCCACGCCCCGGCGGCGGCTGAGTTCCTGGATCTCGCGCGCGAGCTCTTCGCCAGCGCCTGAAAGCTGTGCGGAATGTAGGCACCCGCCCCTGGCCGGGTTTATGCAGCTCTTCGGTCGCTCAGCTAACACTGGGCGGCCGTTCGATGACCCCCGGTTAGCGCCCGGTTAGCGCCGCCAGGCATAGTTTGATGGTCATCAAACAATCAGCTATCATTAGCCGCGGAGCAAACCCATGAGAACACTGGAGACTGTCCTGACACGCTTTGAAACCCAGGCTCGCGACGTCCCGGCCCCGGGACACGAGCACAATGATACGACGCCGCGCTCACGTACGCGCGGCGAGCATGCCCCGGCCACGGCGACCACCCGGCGCTCCGCGCGCCGGCAGGGTCCGCGTCCGTCCGAGCGCCGGAGCGCCACCGAGGCACGTCGCGCCGCGGCCGACTCCGCGGTGCTCAGCGAGAACTCGCTGGACCTGTTCCTGCGCGCTGCTCGCGCCCACTCGCTGCTCACCGCCGACGAGGAGATCGACCTCGCCCAGCGCATCGAGCGGGGCGACCTGCAGGCCAAGGAGAGGATGATCAACGCCAACCTGAGACTGGTCGTCTCACAGGCACGGCGTTATCAGGGCCACGGGCTTCCGATGGAGGATCTCGTCCAGGAGGGGATGCTGGGGCTGATCCGCGCGGTCGAGAAGTTCGACTGGCGGCGCGGTTTCAAATTCTCCACCTACGGGACGTTGTGGATCCGCCAGGCGCTGCAGCGTGGGCTGCAGAACCACGGCCGCACGATCCGTCTGCCGGTGCACGTTGCCCAGCGGCAGACCAAGGTCCGCAAGATCGAGTCCGAGCTCAGCACCAAGTTGGGACGCGAGGCCACCGACGACGAGATCGCCACCGAGGCCAAGCTGCCCATCGAAGAGGTCGCGGAGCTGCGCGAGCTGACCCGCGGCCTGACCAGCCTCGACCAGCCGGTCGGCGAGGACGGCGAGACCGCCTTTGGTGACCTGCTGGCTTCCGATCGGCCCCAGCCGGCCGAGGAAGTTGAATCTAACGAGCGCCAGGAACTGATCAACGGAGCCGTTGATCAGCTGCCCGAGCCCGAGCGCAACGTGATCCGGCTGCGCTTTGGCCTGGCCGGCACCGAGCCGCTCAACCTCCGGCAGACCGGACTCGAGCTGGGCATCACGCTCGGCAAGGCCCGCGAGCTGGAGCAGCAGGGCCTGACCCGACTCGCGCAGAGCTCGGGCCTGGAAGAACTCCGGCGCGCCGCCTAACGCGACGCGCCACCCGATGACGGCCTCGGGCCGGGCGCCTCGCGTCCGGCCCGGACGTCGTCGCCGACGGGCCACGGCGGCAGCGCGGGATCGTCAGCGTCCAGGGCCTTGATCACGCCGGCGGCGGGGTCGCCGGCCTCCGGGAGACGAGCCGAGTAGATCGAGGGCGCGCCGAGCCGGCGCGCCACCACCGTGGCACCGCACACGGCCAGCAGGGTCGGTGCCATCAGCGCGTCGAAGTGGTGGGTGAGCTCAAGCACGAGCACGACACCGGAGATCGGGCCCTGCATGGCCGCAGCGAGAAACGCACCGCCCCCGATCAGCGCGTAACCGCCCGGCACGACATGGGGCCAGACGTGTGACCACAGCCCTGCGAGCATGACCGAGAGCAGAACCCCGACCGTCAGCGTGGGGGTGAACAGCCCGCCGGGCGCCCCGGCCCCCAGGCAGGCCGCGGTCACGGCCGGCTTGAGCACCAGCAGCACCGTCGAGAGCCCCAGCGACAGGCCGCCGACCACGGCCAGCTGGACGATCCCCTTGCCGTTACCCAGCAGTTGGGGATAGGGAATAGCCAGCAGTCCGAGCCCGCCGAAGACGATCAGCGGTGCGACCAGGCGCGCACGGCCCCGTGGGCGCAGGGCCGCGGCGCGAGCGATCAGCCTCACCCAGCCGACCGCGACCAGCCCGATCACCGGACCGAGCACCAGCGCCCAGACCAGTTGGGCGGCGTGCACGCCGTAGACCGGCATCGTGTAGGTGTGGGCGGTACCGAGGGTCACCCACGCCACCGCCGTGGCGATCACCGAGACCGCCAGCGCCGGGAGCACGAGCGGCAGCGCCAGCGTCCCCAGCAGCACCTCCAGCGCGAACAGGGCTCCGCCGAGCGGCACGTTGTAGACCGCGGCAAACCCGGCGCCGGCCCCCGAGGCGACGAGCAGCCGCCGCTGCCAGGTCGGCAGC
>JALYTU010000390.1 GCA_030854125.1 Actinomycetota bacterium
GCCGCCGCCTGGACCGCGGGCAGGGCCGGCGCGGCGCGCTCGATCGTTCGCACCTGGGCGAGCACGGGCAGGCCGTCGATAACCTCCTCGGCATCAACCGGGCTGACGACGCCCGGGGACTGCGGCGCGTTCTCGGGCGCGGCGGGGGGGTGCGGTGACTCGGTGGGCATCGCTGCGCACATGGTGACAGCGGCGGCGGTCGGGTGCCAGGGACCCGTCTGCGACAACCCTGAGCGTCGCTGCTCGGAGGGTGTGAGCCACTACCATTCCGCGATGATGCCCACCTCCATTGACGTCTTCGCCAAGGCCCGTGACTTCGAGCGGCTCGATCTGCTCAACGCAGCTCGCGAGGCCGACATCCTTCCCTATTTCCGCGTGCTCGAGGGACCGACCCTGCCGGTGGTCGAGATGGAGGGCCGCCGGCGGATCATGCTGGGGTCAAACAACTACCTCGGCCTGACCGGGGACCGGCGGGTCCGGCAGGCGGCGATCGACGCCGTCGACAAGTACGGCACCGGTCTCACCGGTTCGCGCTTTCTGAACGGGACAACCGACCTGCACCTCGAGCTCGAGGCCGAGCTCGCCGAGTGGATGGGCACCGAGGCGGCGATCGTGTTCACCACCGGTCACCAGGCCAACCTGGGCGCGCTGGGGACCATCCTCGGCCCCGGGGACACGGTCATCGCGGACTCCGGCGATCACGCCTCGATCCTCGACGGCTGCATCCTCTCGCGGGCCAAGCTGCGCCCGTTCCGACACAACCGTCTGGACCGCCTCGAGCATCAGCTGCAGCGCGCCACGGGTGACGGCGGCGGCGTGCTGGTCGTCGTCGACGGCGTCTTCTCGATGGAGGGCGATGTCGCACCGCTGCCCGAGATCGTCGAACTCTGCAATCGCCACGGCGCGCGACTGATGGTCGATGAGGCCCACGCCCTTGGGGTGCTCGGCGCCCGCGGCGCCGGCACGGCCGAGCTGTTCGGCGTCGAGGATCGCGTCGACCTGCGCATGGCGACCTTCTCCAAGTCGCTGGCCTCCTGCGGCGGGGTGATCGCCGGGCCGGCCGATGTGATCGAGTTCCTGCGGATTCAGTCGCGTCCGTTCATGTTCACGGCCTCGGGCGTTCCGGCCGCCGTCGGCGCGGCGCTGGCGGCGGTGCGGATCTGTCGCTCGGAGGAGGGTCAGGGGCTGTTCGCACGGGTGCTCGAGAACGCCCGCTACCTGCACGCCGGGTTACGCGATCTCGGCTTCCAGGTCGTCGAGGCGACCCGGCTGACCGACGGGACCGAGATCGTCACCCCCGTGGTCCCCGTCGTCGTCGGCGACGACTGGAAGGCCGGCCTGCTGTGGAAGGCGCTGTACGAGGGGGGCGTGTTCGTCAACACGGCCCTGCATCCGGCCGTCCCCCCCGCCGGCGCGCTGCTGCGCACGAGCGTGATGGCGACGCACGAGCGCAGCACGCTGGACGAGGCGCTGGAGATCTTCGCGACCGTCAAGCGCCGCTTCGAGGCCGAGCACGGGCCGCTGCCCAGCGGCTGAGAACCGCCGAGATCTCGTCCATTTCTGCACAAGCGGCTCCCGACGCACAAAAAAATGCGCTCTGTGCACACCAACCGCACTTGTGACGTTGCTGTGACCCCCATGATGATCTAGGTTTCTACACGTCGCTTGGGGCTGGTCGTCCGAGCGGAAGGGAGAGGATCCATCGGTCGGAGCAGTTTCCGCTTGTGGGACGACCTGACAGACGGGCCACCAAGGGCCCTCCAGATTCGTAGCACAGACCGTGGTGGTCGGCGCACCCCGCACCGTCGCCCGGTCGCAATGGTCAACGTCCGCGTGCGCGCGGACCCGAACGAGTGAAGCAAGAGGAGTGAGCCAGTTACATGACGCCGCAGATCGCCACGAGGACCCCCGAGCCCCAGCGGCTGCGGGCACTTGAGCGCGCCAACGAGATTCGTCTCGCCCGGGCGTCACTCAAGCGGCGCATCGCCCTCGGAGACGTCTCCGCTGCCGTAGTCCTCCTCACATGCCCCAGCGAGGCGGCGAGCTGGTCGGTCGGCGACCTGCTCATGAGCCAACGCCGCTGGGGAACCACGAGGTGCCGCAAGTTCCTGTCGCGCAACCACATCATCGAGACCAAGCAGATCGGGACACTGACCGACCGTCAGCGCCGAATCCTCGCCGCCGCGCTGCAGGCAGCCGAGGGGCTGCCCGCAGAGCTGGTCGACGGGGCGATTCGCCGGGATATGGCGCTCGTCAGCGCCTAGCGGGTCGCGTCGCAACGTCTCGCCGGAAAGGGCGAGACGCGGGTGTTGCGGCTGGCTCGCGGCTGGCGACCGCCCGGAAGCACGCTCGGCCAGCTCCGCCTGGGATCAGAGGTGCATGCCCAGCGGGACCGGACTGGCCCCCGCGAAGAAGAAGAACCAGATCACGAACGCGACCAAGGTCAGGCCGGCACTGACGACGAGCACAGCCTCGAGCACGACATGCCCCGGGTCGTTCATCCCCCGCGCCAGGCAGTTGCCCCGGTAGACGTCACTGAGCTTGGCCAGCACCGAGGCGATCGCCGTGACGGTGAGGACCACGCCGACGAACATCGCGCCCAATGCGGTGCCCAGCGACTCGGTCGAGCCCTGGATCTGGGAACCGATCCAGAGCCACGCCAGTGGGGTACCGACCCACAGGACAAGGCTGCCCACGAACATGATGAGTACGACGAGCACCGCGCCGGCGCTGTTTCTCAGCAGGGCGCGCATCGACTCCGGCGTGACGACGGCGGCGGTGCCGGGTTCAACGGGCCACGGAGCACGCTCCGCGGCCCCCGGCTAACGGACAGCCGGAGGACAGCTTGACGTGCCACCAGCCCGCAAGCATCCCGATCAGGCCCAAACGGGGCCGGACCTCCCAGGCGCCGCAGCCCAGCTCTCCCAGTTCTGACCGGGGGATCCGTACGAAGCGATAGGAGCCGGGATCCAGCAGCATGCGCTCGAGCGTAAGGCGGTTGGCCTCCTGCTCGTCGGCGCGTCGCGCGATCTGGACCCTCGCCGCATGAAGACGTTCGGCCAGGGCGTCGCGAACTCGCTCGAGCTCGCCGAGGCCCAGCAGATGCGGCGTCGCGGTGACGTTGATCGGCGGCGCGAGGCCGCCCATCGGAAACGCGGTCACGAAGGCATCGGACAGCTCGCGTTCGAGCCGGGCGATCTGTGTCCGCAGTGCTCGACGGCCGGCGCGCTCGTCGGGCGCGGTACGCGGAGCGAGAAGACCGGCTGAGTCGACCGGAGCCGAATCCGCAACCGGGGTATTCGCAAGTGCGCTCCCCATGCGCAGACCTTAGCAACTCAGGTGGCCGGCCACGGCGGTTCGAAGCCGCGGCCGCACCGCACCTACGCCAGCAGCTCGAGCACGATCCACAGCGCCTCCTCGAGATGGATCGCCGGAACCCCGTCGACGCCGATCGTGTACAGCGCGACACGCTCGGTGGCCGACCCCGGGCTGTGACCGCTCACGGGATCCCCGAACAGCGGTGCGTGGATCGTTGCCCGATCGGCGACGGCGAGCGTCCCCGATTCCAGCTGGCCGCGGTCGGTCCCGGCGCGCCCGATGTCGCCGGGGCCCGTCGGACGGATGCCCAGCCCCCCGGCATCGACCCGGTCGGCGTCCAGCGCCGTGACCGGGACGCCGGTCTCGATCAGAGCGATCAGGCAGGCATCCACGACCAGGTCGACCGAGCGAAATCCCCCCTGGACAAGGCGGGCGAGCGCCGCCCGCTCGCTCGGGATCCGTTGCACGTCGGGATCGAGGCCGATCTGGCGAAAGAACGCCCGGTAGGCCTGGGGAACCGGCTTGGTCCGCATCGCCACGACGCTCCCGCCCCAGTAGCGGTTGGAGACCTGGCTCAGGCTGCGCACCACCGACGGGGGGC
>JALYTU010000391.1 GCA_030854125.1 Actinomycetota bacterium
CATCACGCGCGTGCGCTGGAAGCTCGCGCCGTTGCTGGCCGCGCGGGTGGCCGCGCTCGTGCCGCTGGCCTCGGTGAGCGAGGCGGCCGAGCTGCTGACCGCGCTGCGGGCCGAGGCACAATCGCTGGAGAGCTGCGACTTCTTTCTCGACGAGGGCTTGCAGATGGTGCTCGAGCACCAGCGCCGAGAGTCGCCGGTGCAGGCACGCGCACCCGTCTATGTCCTGGCCGAATGCGCGGCGCGATCAGACCCGACCGAGGAGCTCGCGGAGGCGCTCGAGCAGGCGGGCATCGAGGACGCGCTGATCGCCGACGACACGACCAGTCGGGAGGGCTTGTGGGCGCTGCGCGAGGGGCACACGGATGCGATCAACGCTGCGGGAATCCCTCACAAGCTGGATGTGGGGGTGCCCCTCGACCAGCTCGGCTGGTTCCTCGATCAGGTCCCCGATGCCGTCGTCGCCGCCGGCGGCGAGCGCGCAATCCTGTTCGGTCACCTCGGCGACGGCAACGTCCACGTCAACGTGCTCGGAGCTGACCCCGGCGACTCGAGGGTCGACGATGCCGTGCTCGAGCTCGTTCTGAGTTGCGGCGGGACGATCAGCGCGGAGCACGGCATCGGTGTGGCGAAGGTTCGGTGGCTGGAACGGGCCCGCGGCGCCGACGAGGTGGCGGCAATGCGCTCGATCAAGCGCGCCCTCGATCCGGACCACCTACTGAATCCAGGCGTCGTTCTCGCGGGCACGGCAGGCTAGTCCGAAGTTCCCGGTGAGGTAGATGGCGGATTCCCCGTGGGGCTTGGGTTTTGACGGTCGCGGGGTGGATCGGTGGTGACTACGTGGTGATGGGGGCGTGTGCGGCGAGTTCGAGTGCCTCGCTTGGGTGGGCTGGCCAGTGACGCGATCGGTTTGAGTACACCGTGACCGAAGCCGAGGCGGCCCTGTTGCCCAAGCTCCAGGAGGTTCACTGGACGATCCACCGCGTTACACCACTACATCCGACTTGACTTAGACTTGAGGCCTCATGATTAACGTGGCGGTCGTTGCCGCAAGCTTCTGGCGCAGCCGGTGAGATGGGCTACCACCTGATCGGCGCACCCAGCGAAGCTGCCTTTGCAGAATTGCACGCACCGCTCGAAGGGAACGCGGCCGGCGGACCACTAGGCGCGCGGGTGTCAGCGCTGCTCGGGCGGCGGGTGACGGTCGCCGCGGCGTTCGAGGTAGCCGAGTCCGATAGCCGGGTCAAGGATCTCCTCGAGCGGGCTCGGCACTCGCTCGCCGTTGATCGTCGACGTTGCCATCACCCTCGACTTGGAGCGCGTCGCCGTCGGGGTGGGCTCATCCATCACTTCGAGCGGCTACCGCCCACTCGACAACCTGCTCCGTTCGCCCTGTCCCGTTCCGCCGACCTGTCACCGCTCGAGTCAACCAAGACGCCCCTTGGCCAGCGCGGTAGTCCATGCCTCTGGCTGCGCCGGGCAACACAGCACCCACCGCCAACCGCTATGAATTAGAGATCGTGGAAACCCACCGATGACATACGAACCACCCCGCTCGTTCATGGCCAGCGAAATTGCCGAGCAGCCTGAAGTGCTGGAACGCCTCATCGCCCGCGCCAGCAGCCTGCGCGCGCTGGCGGCAAGAATCGCCCCCCGACCCCTGGCCGGCTGTGCCATCGTCGCCCGTGGCTCCTCCGACCACGCGGCCCTGCTTGGCCGCTACCTGTTCGAGGTAGCCACCGGCCGACCGGTAAGCCTAGTGTCACCGAGCCTGCACACCCTGTACCGCGCCAAGGTTGACTACACAGGAATGCTCGTCTTTGGCGTCAGCCAATCGGGCGCGACCCCCGAGATCGTCGAGGTACTGGAGCGGCTACGAGACGCCGGTGGCCGCACCGTCGCTTTAACCGACGATCCGACCAGCCCCCTAGCCGCCGTGGCCGAAGAGGTGATCGACCTCGACGCTGGCCCAGAGCGCGCGGTGCCCGCCACCAAGACTGTCACCGCCACCATGCTCGCCTGCATCCTGCTCGCAGAAGGGCTGGCCGGGCACATACTGGTATCGCCGGACGCCCTTGACGCGCTACCCGAGGCGGTAGCCGGGATCATCGCCGACGACAGTGCAGCGACGAAGGTCGCCACGCAGATGGAGGGAACCCGCCACCTGGCTACCGTAGCCCGCGGCTACCTGTTCGCCGCGGCCATCGAGTGCGCTCTGAAGGTACGAGAGACGACCGGCATCCTGGCCAACGGCTGGTCAGCAGCCGACCTACGCCACGGTCCGGTAGCAGCGATCGGCCCAGATATCCCCATCCTCAGCCTCCGAGTTGCCGGACCGGCGCAGGATGACGTTCACCGCCTAGAAGCCGAGCTTGCGGCCCGCAACGCCCGCGTATTCTCAATGAGCGACGCAGCGGACGCCGATCTTCCGCTCCCCGCTCACATACCCGAGCCGCTCGCAAGCATTCCAGCCGTCGTCCGAGGTCAGCAGCTCGCGTTCTCCCTATCCACCCGACTCGGAATCGATCCCGACCAACCCCTCGGCCTCCACAAGGTGACCCAAACGTAAACGGCCGCCGTTTCTGACGACGCCGCTGTTGGTGCTCGTCGGCCGACCACAACCTCCGAGCCGATGGCCACCCTGGGGAGGCAATCACTCCGGCGCCCAGCTACGCACCGTCACCGATGCGCGTTGCGGCCGCGCTCTCCACTCGAGGGCGGAGCGCTAAGCGGCGAGCGGATGCCATGGTGTCACTAACACTGGCTGCACGCCCGGGTCGATCTGAATCAGTCCGTGTTAGAAGGTGAGATGCCGCGAGAGACTCGGCGAGCCCGAGAAGCGCCACCACCGAGATCCGCGCGACCGCTGGCTCGCGTGGGATCGACTCGCACCGCCCCCCCGCACCTATCCCGTGGCCTCGGCATTGGCCGGCGGCTCCTTCCCCAAGGAGCAGCCAACGGCTCGCGCTCGTCTCCAACGGCGGGGGCGTTCGTGTGGACGGCCGATCGGCTGCACCTCGCCGCGCAGGTGCCGATGCTGATCGTCTGGGCAGCGCGTGACCGGATCATTCCAGTCGCGCATGGACGCCGCGCGCAAGGGCTGCTGCCCAGCAGCCGACTTGAGGTTGTCGACCGGGCAGCCTCCGTCGCCCATCTGACGTACCCGGACGCGCCGTCACCACGCTCGAGAGAGTGGATCGCGACGACCAGGCCCAGCGAGTTCGACAACGAGCGGTTCCCGGGCGGCGCTCCGGTGCGCGATGGGCTAGCCGAGGTATGCTGCCAGGTCCGGGATGAGGATATCTGCACGAGCGAGCTCGGCTGTAGCGACCGTGGTCGTCACGCCCACCACCCGCATCCCGGCCGCCTTGCCAGCGTGCACGCCTGCCGGCGCGTCCTCGAACACCGTGCAGTCGCTGGGCGTCACGCCAAGGCGGGCGGCGGCGAGCAGGTAGGGCTCCGGGTCCGGCTTGCCGTGGACCACCGACTCCGCAGTGATCAGCACCGCGGGGGCGGCGAGGCCAGCCGCCTGAAGCCGGGCGAGCGCGAGCTGGCGGGTGCCAGAGGTGACGATCGCGAGCGGTTGTGCGGAGCGGAGTAGCTCGAACGCGCCCGGCAGCGCTACGACGTCGGCGAGATCGGTCGCCTCGCGCTCTTCTACCAGCGCGGCTTCGCGATCGGGGTCGAGTTGCGGCGCTAGCTCGACGATCGTCTCGCGAGTAGTCCGGCCGTGGGCCTCGGTGAACGGCTTGGGATCAAGGCCGTGGCGCGCCGCCCACCATGTCCAGGTGCGATTCACCGCCGCCAGCGAATCGACCAGCACTCCGTCGAGATCGACGAGTAGCGCGCCCGCACTCACTCGGGACGCTCCCGGTCGAGGAGCGCGAGTCTGTAGCGATCATCCGAAGGGCGGGAGAC
>JALYTU010000392.1 GCA_030854125.1 Actinomycetota bacterium
TCGTGGACCTGGTCGCCTGGGCCCGGGATCGGCATCATCGTCACGGCAGCGTCGTCAAGATCCGACTCGTGAAGGGCGCCAACCTGGCCATGGAACGGGTCGAGGCCGAACTGGTGGGCTGGCCTCAGGCTCCCTTCGTCACCAAGGCCGAGGTTGACGCCAACTACAAGCGCATGCTCGACGTCCTGCTCGACCCGGTTAATGCCGGGGCGCTGCGCGTCGGGGCCGGGACCCACAACCTGTTCGAGGCCGCGTGGGCCCTGACCGTCAGCGCGCAGCGTGGCTTGCAGGACATGCTCGAGATGATGGAGATGCTCGAGGGGATGGCGCTGTCAATCGCGGCATCCGTGCGCGAGCAGGCTGGCGGGCTGTTGCTCTACGCGCCGATCGCCCGCCGGGCCGACAGCGAGTCGGTGATCGCCTACAGCCGGGCACGGTGATCTGGGACAGGGAACAGGATCGCTTCCGGGAGGCGGTGCGCGATCGCCTGGCACCGCCGCTGATGACCGTCGCGTCCAGGATCGCAGCCGGGAAGGGAAACCAGTTGACAGCATGGCTGCCGGCCCGGAGCTCCCGTTTGGCAACGAGCCTGATACGGACGTGTCCCTGGCTGGCAACCGGGCCTGGCTCGCAACGCAGCTGGTGCATTGGCCGCCCACGGCATAGACGTGGTCCCCGCTGTCGTCGCCGGCCGCACCATCGAGGACCGCCCGCTGTCGGACGGCTGTGATCCCGGCGATCCGGGCGAGGTCGCCTACCGGTGGGTCCAGGCCGATGAGTCACTGGTGGACGAGGCTGTGGCTGCGGCGGCCGGCGCCGGTGCGCGCTGGCGCGACCGATCCCTCGAGGATCGCCGCCGGCTGATCGGCGTGATGGCGCGCGATTGGTGGCAAGACGGTGGCCGAGGGCGACCCTGAGGTCTCGGAAGCGATCGACTTCGCCCGCTACTACGCCGAGCGCATCCACGACGTCGAGGCGCTCGAGCCCGACGGAGCCTGCTTCCGACCGTTCGGCACGGTGGCGATGGTGCCGCCGTGGAACTTCCCGCTGGCGATCCCGGCCGGCGGCGTCCTCGCTGCCCTGGCCGCCGGCAACGCCGTGATCCTCAATCCGGCGCCGGAGACCGTCGCTACGGCGTGGGCGTCTGCCCAGGTGTGCTGGGAGGTCGGGATCCCCAGAGACCTGCTGCAGTTCCTCCCCACCACGGACGGTCCGGCCGGGCGGCGACTGATCCAGCACCCGGACGTGAACGCGGTGATCCTCACCGGAGCATGGGACACGGCCCGAATGTTCCTCGACTGGCGGCCCGACCTGCGCCTGCACGGCGAGACCAGCGGCAAGAACGCGATCGTGGTCACGGCCACCGCCGACCTCGACGTGGCCGTCGCCAACATCGTCCAGTCGGCCTTCGGTCATGCGGGCCAGAAGTGCTCGGCCGCCAGCCTGGTGATCCTGGAGGCGTCGGTGTACGACGACCACCGCTTCCGGCGGCAACTGGCCGACGCTGTCCGCAGCCTCCGGCTCGGTCCCGGCTGGGATCTGCGCTCGACCATGGAACCTCTGACCAGCCGCCAGCCGGGCCACTGGCCGGCGCCCTACACCGTCTACAGCCGCCGGAAACTTGGCTGGTGGAGCCCCACCAGGTTGATGACAACCCGCACCTGTGGTCGCCCGGGGTCAAGCTCGGCGTACAGCCCGGCTCGTCGTTTCATCTGACCGAATGCTTCGGGCCGGTGCTCGCACTGATGCGTGCCGCAGACCTGGACCAGGCGATCGCCTGGCAAAACCAGCCCGCCTACGGCCTGACCGCGGGCCTGCAGTCCCTTGATCCGGCTGAAATCGAGCACTGGCGCGAAGCGGTGCAGGCCGGCAACCTCTACGTCAACCGCCACATCACCGGGGCCATCGCGCGCCGCCAGCCCTTTGGCGGTTGGAAGCGTTCCGTCGTCGGACCCGGGTCCAAAGCCGGAGGCCGGAACTACGTGTCCAGCCTCGGCACCTGGACCGCTCAGTTCGACGGCACCGTCGAGGAGTTCGCGTCCCGCGCGGCCCAAGCTTGGCGTCGGGACCTGCTCCCGGCCGACCCGAGCGGGCTGCTCGCCGAGGCCAACGTGCTGCGCTGCCGGCCGCTACGGACCGTGCTGTTGCGCGCCAGCACGGAGGCCGGCGACGAGGAGGTCGCCCTGGCCCTGGCGGCGGCGCGGGCGGTGGACGTCGCCGTCACCGTCTCCTCGCCAGCCGAGCGCAGCGTCGGAGGCCGATCATCGTCGAGGACGAGTCGACACTGGCCGGATGGATAAGCCTCCTCTCGGTAGACAAGGTCCGCCTGATCGGTGCAGCTGGGGACACGCTTCGCCTGGCCGCCAATGATGCCGGGCTATGGGTCGACGACATCCCGGTCGTTGGACACCCCGCCCGCGGGTTGCTGCGCTGGGTTCGCGAGCAGGCCGTAAGTGAGACCCGCCATCGGCACGGCAACGTGACCGGTTGTCATCCCGGCCCCGTCGTAGGGTCCTGACCGTGGTCTGGGCGTCTTGACCGCGGTCTGGTTGGGACTGCAGCTCCGCCTTGGAGCTGTGCTAGCGTGCGCTCTGGATGGGATCGTGCGGATGAACGAATCGAGCGCACCGGGGGGCGGGTCGAGTTCGTGTTCCGTCGTGGGTGCGAAGCGGGCTGGGCGAGTCCAGGCGGCGGCCGGCCATCTCGGTAGTGTCGGTGGCATGGGATCTCTGGTTGGCTGACCCCGGACGTGGCGGCCGTTACACCGTTTCGCGCGGTTTTCTGTGAGTTTTTTGTTCCGAGCCGATATGCGGCGACGACGAGTTGCGCAGCTCGCGCCGGCCACGTGGTCATTCGCGAAGCCCGCGGCCGGCAAGCGTTGACTTAGGAAGGCTCTGTGGCGAAGGCACGAGCACGCGGCGGTCGGCGGGACTCGACCCGGGATGGCCGGGCTGGACCGGGTTCCGAGGCTCTGGTTGAGCTGTACCGCCAGATGGTGCTCGTGCGGGTCTTCGAGGATGCTTGTCAGAGGTCGTTTCGCAAGGGCAAGATCGGCGGCTACGTGCACCTCTACACCGGCGAGGAGGCGGTGGCGGCGGGGTTCCTGCAGGCCTTCCGAGAGGGAGACAAGGTCATCACCGCGTATCGCGTCCACGCCCACGCGCTGATGCTGGGCTGCGATCCCCGGGCGGTGATGGCGGAGCTGTATGGCCGAAGGGACGGCCTGGTCAAGGGGAAGGGCGGCTCTATGCACCTGTTCGCTGTCGACCGGGGGCTGTGGGGGGGCTACGGGATCGTCGGGGGTCACATCCCGCTGGGTGTGGGGTTCGCGCATGCGCTCTCCTACCAGGGGACCGACCACATCTGCCAGCTTTACCTCGGCGACGGGTCAATGGAGACGGGCGCCTTCCACGAGGCCGCAAACCTCGCGGGGCTGTGGGGGAAGGACGGTGCCTGCCCCGTGGTGTTCATCGTCGAGAACAACCAGTACGCGATGGGCACCTCGGTGGCGCGCTCGACGGCGATGACCGACCTGGCGGCCAAGTTCAACGCGTACGGCATCGAGAACGAGAAGGTCGACGGCATGGACCTTGAGGCGGTCGTCGAGTGCGCCGAGCGCGTCACCGCCCGGGCGAGGGAGAGCGGCGCCCCTTACGCGGTCGAGGCCGCGACGTACAGGCTCGCTCCCCACGGGGCCGCCGACTTCTTCGAGCGCTACCGCACCAAGGACGAGGTCGCCGAGTGGCGCGAGCGCGATCCCATCGGCCTGTTGGAGCGCCGGCTGCAGGAAGCGGACGTTCTCGACGCCGACGCGATCGAGCAGATCAAGATCAAGGCCTCAGACGTGGTCGCCGAGGCGGTCGAGTTCGCCGACTCGAGCGAGCAGCCGTCAGACGACCAGCTCTATGT
>JALYTU010000393.1 GCA_030854125.1 Actinomycetota bacterium
GCTCAACGACACGCCGCCGTAGATGCCCCCCGCCAAGGCCGGATTGCGCCGTGGATCCTGCTGGGCGTAGATCGCGCCGGCGAGGAAGCCAAGTCCCACGCCGAGACCGGCCAGGGCGCGCAGGACGAGCGCCGCAACCACCCCCAGGTTGACCGCCAGCATGAGGTTCCCGGCCAGGGAGAGCAGGATCGCGGCCAGGCCGACTCGCTTGGCCCCCAAACGGTCGATGGCGCGGCCGCCCGGAACCATGATCGCCAGCTCGGCGAAGAACAGCACCGTGGTCAGCAGCCCGACCACGGCCAAGCCGGTGCCGTAGTGGCGGGCGAGCAGCGCCTCCACCGGTCCGGTGTTGGCGATGTTCCACGAGATCGCCAGCCCGATCGTGCAGCCGCCGACCAGGGGCCCGGGCCGATGCGCTATGCCCGGCCTCTCATCGCGGCTGGGTCCAGGAGTGCTCAACCCCTTTGATCAGCGCCGCGATCGCATCGTTGAGCGGCGTCGGGATTCCCTCCTGAGCTCCGAAGCGAGCGATCCCGCCGTTGAGGGCGTCGACCTCAGTGGCCCGCTCGGCTCGGATGTCCTGCAGCATGCTCGCCCGGTGCTCGTAGGCGACCTTGGCCGCGTGGTCGACCAGCTCATCGGGATCTGAGTCCAGGGTGATCCCGAGCGCCTCCGCGACCGCGCAACCCTCGGCAACCAGTCCGCTGACCAGCCGCCGCGTCGGCGCCAGCTCGCACACGCGGCCATGGGTCAGCCCGGTCAGCCCCCCGATCGGGTTGGTGGCGGCGTTGAAGATCAGCTTCGTCCATTGCGCGCCGCGGGCGTCGGGCAGCGCCTTGGTGTTCATTCCCCCGGCGGTGATGAGCTGGGCCAGGCGCGTGACTGCGTCGATCGAGGCGGGCCTCGGTTCAAACGGTCCGAGCCAGGTGTCTCCGCCCGTGTCCATGTTGACCACTCCCGGCTCGGTCACGTGCCCGGCCGGAAAGGTGGTTCCCCGGATCACCCGCTCCACGTGCTCGGCGATCACCTCCTCGTTGCCCACCCCGTTCTGCACCGAAGCGACGGCTCCGTCGGCGAACAGGTGGGCGGTGGCCTCGATCGCGGCGCGCGTGAACAGGCTCTTGGTGGCGACGATGCCGAACTCGCACGGCGGGATCTCCGTGCTGTCCGTGCTCGCCCTGACCCGCCCGAGCAGATCCGCGTTGCCGGTCAGCCGCAGCCCGTGCGCGTTGATCGCGTCGACGTGTGCGTCAACTACGTCATAGGCCCACACTTCGACCTCGTCCACCTGCGCCAGGTGGGCCGCGAACAGGCTTCCCACGGCACCGCAGCCGATGATGCATACCTTCACGGTTTGACCTCCCGGGGTTGGGGGCGAGCGAGTGACCAGGACGCTTCCTTGCCCTTGATCAGGCGATGGACCGCGGAGGTGAGCGGGACCTCAAACCCTCGCTGGGCCGCTTCGCGCACGAGCGCTCCCGCGATGAAGTCAACCTCCGTGGGCCGATGCGCGAGCACATCCTCGAGCATCGAGGGCAGGTGGGCGTAATCGCTGGCGTGGGTCTCTCCGCGAGCCACCGCCAGGCGGTTCATCTCCCACGGGTCCTCGTAGAGCTTGACCCCCGCCGCCGCGGCCACCGCCTTGCCCTCGTCGATCAGGGCTCGCACCACCGGCCCGAGGGGGGCCGGACCGTCCTCGTCGGCGTAGAGCGCCACGTGGGGCAGCTCCGTCAGCGCGGCCACGCCATTGATGGCCGAATTGAAGATCAGCTTGGACCACTGCGCTGGGACCAGGTCGGCCATCGCCTCGGCCCGCAGCCCTGACTCGTTGATCAGCGCCGCGATGCGCTCCACGGTCTCGACCGAGGTGCCGGTCTGCGCCCACGGTCCGAGCCAGGTGGCGGTGTCGAGCTCGTACTCGACGTGGACGTCGGAGCGACGGTTGCCGCTCATGAAGGTCACCGCCGAAATCAGCGGCCAGTCCCCGTGGCGCGCGACCACCGCCTCCGCGCCGAGCCCGTTCTGGATCGTCATCATCGTCGCCTGGGGGGCGGTTCCCGCCAGCCGCGCCGCCGCCGCCTCCAGATCGGTGGCCTTGACCGCGAAGATGCCCAGCCCGAAAGGAGGCAGGCGGCGGGCGTCGTTGGTGGCCCACACGCGGGTGCGCAGCTCGCTCTTGCCTGAGACCCGGATCCCGTCGCTCGCCAGCCACTGCGCCTGCTCGGGGCGCCGGGTCAGGATCCACACCTCGCACACCTGTCCGAGATGGCCGGCCAGGAGGCTCCCGATCGAGCCCGCGCCAATCACGCAGACCCGGCCCGCGCCGGCCGGGTGAGGCTCAGCCGCCATCGTCTCGCGTCCAGATCTTCTCCGGGAGAGTCATCGCTCTCGGTAGTCGTCGGGATAGTGACCCAACCGCTCGCTGCCCGTTGCGGTGACCAGGAAATTGTCCTCGATCCTCAGTCCGCCGCCACCCGGCCAGTACAGCCCGGGCTCGACCGCCAGGACCATTCCTTCCTGGGCCTCGCCGGGGGCCGCCTGATGGGCGTAGGGGGGCTCGTGCGCGCGGGCGCCGACTCCGTGGGCGACGGGGTGGGACGGCTGGCCGGGAAAGCCGAGGGCGGCGATGCCGTCCCGGATCATGCGGTCCAGCTCGGCGAGGCTGGCCCCCGGACGAAGATGGTCCACGGCGCCGCGGTAGACCGCGAGCAGGCCCTCGGTCAGCTCGTCGTACTCCGGGGCCAACTCGCCCGGGCAGACGTTCTTGGTCAGATCACTCCAGTAGCCGTCCGCACACACCCAGATCTCCAGCAGCGTCGGCTCGTGTTCGCACACGGGCGCATCGCCGGTGGCGGTGAACGTGCGGATGCTCGGTCCGGACCACACCAGCGTGAACGCCCGCGCCATGTCGACCTTGCCCCGGTACCCGATCCCGTGGCTGTGGACGTGGCCTTCGTAGAGGGCTCCCACTTCACTGGTCCTCATCCCCGGCCGGATCTGCTCGGCCACATGCTCCATCGCCGCGGTCGCCAGATCGGCCGCCAGGCGCATCCGCTCCACCTCCTGCGCCGACTTGATCGCGCGCGCGATCGCGAGGAGGCCTGAGCAGTCCACGATCTCCCGGCACGATCCCTCGAAGGCGTCAAACCAGGGCTTGGCGAACACGGTCGGCTCGGCGACCATCCGGTCGGCCGCCTGCGTGCCCTGGCTGAGCTCGAGCCCCACTCGCCCGGTGAGGTCCTGCTCGGCTAGGACCGCGAGCGCGGTCTCGAGCGAGCGGTACCAGGGCGGCCGGGGGTCGGCCGGGTGATAGCCATCGAACGGGCGCAGGTCAGATGTCCAGCACATGCTCGCCGCATCGTCGAGTTGCGGCTCGAGCACGATCAGCACTGGGTCGCCCACCGCGGGCACGACGGCCACGTCGTAGCCCTTCATGCACCAATAGTTGGTCAGGTACAGGATGTTGTCCGGCGCGCGGACAACGACCGCGTCAAGGTCGTCCTGCGCCATCAGCGCCCGGAATCGATCGAGCTTCTCTCGGTCGAGCGGCCAGGCCATCGCTCACCAGCGTCGCAGGGGCGGGGCGGGCTCCCCGTGTGCGTCCTGCCACGAGATCACCGGGTTGCGCAGCACGCCGATGCCTTCGATCTCGCACTGCATCGTGTCACCCGGTTTCAGGTACCAGTTCTCGGCGTCCTCGCGGAAGCCGGCCACGCCCGCGACGGTGCCGAGTGAGAGCACGTCACCGGGGCTGTAGCCCAGCGCCGAGTAATGGGCGATCACCTCAGGGATGGTCTGGGACATGTTGCCGGTCACCGATTCCTGCCGGAGCTCGCCGTTGACCAGGAGCTGCATGTGAAGCTGGTAAGGATCAGGGATCTCGTCCGGCGTGACGATCCACG
>JALYTU010000394.1 GCA_030854125.1 Actinomycetota bacterium
GCGCACCTCTTCGGGTTCGACCTGCTGACCCGGATCCGCAACTGGAAGGACCTCACGTTCTACCGCCACGCCCAGGACGCCAGCTACGCGCACATCGACTCGCTGTTCGGCGACCCGGGCGAGAACACGATCAACTGGGACCTGATCGGGACGCACTGGGCCGACCTCATGCAGGTCGTCCTCTCGATCCGCGAAGGCCGCCTCTCCTCAACGCTCCTCCTGCGTCGTTTGGGGACCGAGTCGCGGAAGAACAACCTCTACCAGGCGTTCCGGGAGCTCGGCCGCGTAATCCGCACGATCACGCTGCTGCGCTTCATCTCCGAACCCGAGCTACGGGAGGAGATCACCGCCCAGACGAACAAGGTCGAGTCCTACAACGGCTTCTCGGGCTGGCTGAGATTCGGCCGCGAAGCGATCGAGAGTAACGACCCAGCCGAGCAGGAGAAGATCATCAAGTTCAACTCGCTGCTCGCGAACTGCGTGATCTTCCACACCGTGCTCGACATGACCGCCGTCCTTCGTCAGCTCGCTAGCGAGGGCTGGGACATCACGCCGGCGGCGCTAGCGGTCCTGTCGCCCTACATCACCGAGAAGATCAAGCGTTTCGGCGAGTACGCGACCGATGGCCTCACCGAGCCGCCGCCGGCGTTCAACCCCCACCTCCACTTCGTCGCCAGCGTCGCCGGAGCGCATGCCGAGCCCGAGCGTGCCAACTCCAAGACGGGAGCGTGAGCGCGAACGCTTCTCCGCGCGTCCACGACACGCAGGCATCTACATCATGCACCGGACATCGTATCGGGCGCCCGACGTCCAACGCGGTCGGGGATAGCTAACTGGTCCTGATCGTCACAACGTATGCTAGCGTGTTCCGCGTGGCCGGGCGCGCGTGCGGGCTAGGCGACGGAATGGATTCGACCCAACGGGAGCAGTCGATCGTGCGCGAGGCCTCAAGCGGTGCAGGACGTGGTTGGCTGGGACGTTTCGTTGCCTTGGTAGGGCTCCTCGTCTTGGTCGGACTGTTCCTTAAAGGCAACTCAGCCGGCGCTCAGGTCACGTGTGCGGCTGGGCAGAGTCCATATGCCATGTCCGATGCGATGCGAACCGCCTGCAGCGTGGAGTCGTATCCCCTGGCTAGCAAGACGACGATTACGACTGGCCTAACCGCAGGCGCAACGGCCTACAAGTACGTGGCCGACGGAACGCCGATTGAGTATTTGGTGCCTCCAGCATCATTCGATGCTGCCACCGCGTCGGCGGATCTGTTGAAGGCGTACGGGATCCCGGCCGCGCCTCCCACGTCCGATACGGTGGCGTGGCAAAACTGGTCGACCATGGTGCACAATTTCCATTTTGTTGTGCCGCCTGCGACGCTGATGGGCGTGCCTCATGCCGGCGACACCGGGGGCAGCGCCAACAGCGATAACAGTCATTGGGCCGGGATCGTGAACACCGGTGTGGCTAACGACTATGTGCAATCTGCTGCGATTTGGATCGAACCACCTGCAAACCCGACTTCGTGCCACCCGAACTCCGCCGTGTTCTGGAATGGCCTAGGAAGTCGGAACGGTGGCAACGACCTCGCACAGAACGGTACCGCGATTAACTCGCTTGGCCTAGGCCAGCACCAAGGCTGGCTTGAGGTACTCCCTCAGCTGAACTCGTATGTAGCCCAGAACATTTTCGCGACCGAAGGCGCGCAGTTTCTGACGGGCACCGTGCATGACAGTGGGAATACCTTCCAGTTTGTGTTCTACAACTACGCGACCGGTAAGGGCATGGCGCCGATCGTAACGGCCAACGGTTATGATGGATCATCGGCCGAGTACATCGCCGAGCGGCCATTATACGGTAATGACACGTTTCCCGGCCTGACTGATTTTGGCGGTCTAGATTTCATCGAGACTGAGACCAACGGCATTCCGTCAAACAGCTATTTCTATACGGGTGTCACGATGAAGAACGGGGCAGACACTCTCGCGGTACCACACAACTACGGAGGTAACGGGGTCTTCAACATCGCGTGGAACTCGTGTCTTTAGGGCCGGCGAAGGCGGCGGCCGGCCCGTTCCAGCGGTGATGTCGAGAAGCCGCAGCAAGGATCGGTCGAGGAAGACCGCGATTATCTGGAGGTAGCCGTAATGGTTTGGCGCGCGTACAGTCTGGTCGGTCTGGCCTTGGCCGGGGAAATTGCCGCGTGCGGGGTGGCTCCAGCTGCGACGAGACGTACCCATTCAGGGGGTCAGGGTCCGGCGGGTAGCAGCGATGGGGCGGTTTGGCCGTGGAGTGCGGCGGTGATCGCGTCGAGTAGGTAGTCGTGGAGGCTGCGGCGTTGGAGGCGGCATGTTTCGCGTACGGTGAGGAGGCGTTCGATGAAGCGGTCGCCGTGGTCGGTGCGCGTTCCGCCGCTTCGCTTGCGTAGCAGGACCGCGAATCTGAGGGCTCGTTCTGCCCGGTTGTTTGACGGGTCTACGCCCGGGTTCTCGGTGAAGTTCCACAGCGCGGGCCAGAGCTTGAGCAGGCCGTTGCAGAAGCGGCTGGTCTTCGCGTCGCGCATCCGCGAGCCTTGTTCGAAGAGGTCCAGCAGCCGGTTGTGCAGAGCGAGCAGCTCGGGCGAGTCCCACGCGACCTGTCGCCCCTTTGCTTCGTGCTGGTGGTAGACGTGAAGAATTTCCTGCGAGGTTTTCTTCAGCGCGCGTCCGAGTGTCGCGGTTCGTCCGCTGCGATCAGCGAGCGCTTGATAGTCGCGCAGTAGATGTGGCCAGCAAAACTGGCGTTGAGCGGGATCGATCCAGTTGTAGCCGGCGTAGCGGTCACTGATCAGGATGCCCTTGAAGCTCTTGCCCAGGAGCTGTTTCGCGACGCTGCTGGCACGCGTTTCGGCGAGCAGGTACACCGCGATCTCGCGCGTCGACGCGACCCATGCTTGGCGGTGATGCTGGCGCGGCCAGCGCCACCCCGTCTCGTCGGCGTGAACAACGGGCTGCTCACGGATCGCGCCCGCCAGCTGCTCCCAGGTCCCCTCGATCGCGCGGCTCACGCGTTTGCAGATCGCCTCGACCGACGCGGCGCTGATCGGACAGCCAAAGTTGTCTGTGACGAACACCGCGACTTGCTCGCGCGACATATGCGCGCACAGCCCGACGATCGTCGCGCACAACCGCGGCCCGAACGCCCCAGCCGGTATACCGGGCGGGAGATCGGCCAGCGTCGACCTCCCGCAACCCTCGCAAAGAACCCGCAGCCGTTGATGTTCGCTGACCACGCAAGCCGTCTCGGGCAGCTCCCACACCTGGTGGCAAACCGCGTCATCGACCAGCTCGCCGCCAGCTAGATCACCGCCGCAACCACCACAACTCTCGGGCGCATGCTCAACAATCAGATCCGGGTCCGCGACCTGATCGCGATGAGCACCCCGATGACCCGGCTGACCGCCCACGTTACGCCCCGTCGCGGCCATCGAACGCTTCGCGGCTGCCCGCGCCGCACGCCGCCGCTCAGCCCGACTCGCCGGAGGATCACTCGACGGCGGCCGGCTGCTGTTACCCGAGTTCAACCCCAACCGCCGCTCAAGCTCCGCGATCTGCTGCGCCATCGCCAACAACGCCGCGACAACAGCCTCACCGCCAGCCGCCACAACCGCTTCCGCCTCGCCCCGCGTCACGCCTGCAACTTTCGCTGCAAACCAGCCTATTCCTGCTTACGTCAACCTGACCCCCTGAATGCGTACGGCTCTCGCGCTACAAACATCGATGCGGCGACTCGCGAGCGGTTACTATCCCGTTGTGCCCTTCACGCCATATGACGCCGCCGCTCACGCGATCAGCCGCGCACGAGCGCTGCTCGAGGCGTCAAGCCCCGCAGACCCTGAAACGACGGTGCTCCGC
>JALYTU010000395.1 GCA_030854125.1 Actinomycetota bacterium
CGACCTCGTCGAGCTCGTCGACCGCTCCCAACGGGATCGGCTGATGGCGCGGGCCGACGGGCTCCGGGTTGCCGTGCTCAGCGGCGGCCGATCCTCCGAGCACGACGTCTCGCTGCGCTCGGCGGCGTCGGTCGCCGGGGGGCTGCGCAACGCCGGCTACGAGGTGGCCACGATCGACGTCGGGCGCGACGGGGTCTGGCGCCGCGACGGCACGCCGGTGGGCGTGGCGCCCGGCACCGGCTTGGACGGCTTTGACGTCGTCTTCCCGGTCCTGCACGGTCCGTTCGGCGAGGACGGGACGGTGCAGGGGCTGCTCGAATGCCTGGACGTTCCCTACGTGGGCGCCGGCGTCCTTGCCTCCGCGACGTGCATGCACAAGGTCGTCTTCAAGGAGCTGATGGCGCAGGCTGGGCTGCCTCAGATCGACTACCGGGCGGTCCGCGAGGCCGACCATCGCGATGATCCCGCCGCGGTGCGCCGCACGCTGTCGCCGCTCGGGCTGCCGGTGTTCGTCAAGCCCGCTCGCCTCGGCTCATCGGTGGGCATCGTCCGCGTGGCCTCCGACGACGACGTCGCCGCCGCCCTGGACACCGCCTTCGAGCACGACTCGCTGGCGATCGTCGAGGCGGCGGCAGTGGGGCGCGAAATCGAGTGCTCGGTGATCGGCAACGAGGATCCGGTGGCGTCGATGCCCGGCGAGATCCTGCTCGCCGGAGGCGAGGGCGGTTGGTACGACTACGAGGCCAAGTACAGGCCCGGCGGCATGGAGCTCGTCGTTCCGGCCCGGATCGGTCCCGAGCTGACCGCGCGGGTTCGCGAATTGGCCGTCGAGGCCTTTTTGCGCTCCGGATGTGTGGGGCTGGCCCGAGCCGACTTCTTCATCGTCGGCGAGACCGTGCTCATCAACGAGCTCAACACGATGCCCGGGTTCACCGAGACGAGCGTGTTCGGCTCGCTGTTCGCGGCCAGCGGCGTCCCCTATCCCGAGCTGCTGGACCGGCTCGTCGGCTTCGCGATGGCCCGGCACGCCGCCGAGCGCACCCATCGCTTTTGACCGCTCAGTAGTACAGAGCGACCTCGTTGATCGCCGCCTGAGTGTGGGGTCCGAGGCTTGTGATCCAGACCAGGTAGTAGCGGTACCGGACGCCGCGGGTGAGCAGGCGGAGGTTCTGCATCGTCCCCACCGACAGGGCGCCGCCGATGTGCGTCCAGCCGGTGGGGCCGGGGTCGAACACGTCCGGCTTGGGGCTCGTGCGCCGGGCGAAGATCTGGACGCGGATCCCGGGGGTCGTGGTGTCGATCAACATCGAGCGCGCGGCGACGCCGGGGGCGGCATCCACATACAGGCCGACGCCGGGCTTGCTCTGCAGGCCGTAGTAGTAGATCTGCGTCGTCCAGGCCGTGTTGCGGTCGTTGTCGATCGCCAGCCCGACCTGGCCCGGGTTCTGGGTCTTGGGGCCGCTGATCGCGTCAGGGTTGTAATCGTGGGCGCAGGCGGCGCACAGGTTGACCTGCCCGTGAGAGGCCGGGGGGGGAGCTTGAGGGAGGTTGCCGGCACCGTGGTGGGCGCGACCGGCCACGAGGATCAGGATCGCGACCGCGGTGAGGATCACGACCATCAGGGCGATCAGCGCCGCCGCCGGGTGGCGCACGCGCAGCGGCACGCGGCGCTGGGCCCGGGAGGGCAGGGTGCGCAGCACGCTCGTCGCCTGCCCGGTGACCCCACCGGCGCGGGCGCTCTCCATCGCGAGCACGTCCTCGAGGTCGGCGATCATCTCCGCGTCGTCGGCGTAGCGGTCGTCCTGGCGCTTGGCCGTTGCGGTCTCGACCACCGAGGCCAGCGCGGCTGACACGCCGGGCCGGGCCCGCTGCACATCGGGCAGCGTCTCGCGCACGTGCTTCATCGCCACCGCGACCTGGTTGTCGCCCTTGAAGGGGACTTCGCCGACGAGCATCTCGTAGAGCACGACTCCGAGCGAGTAGAGGTCAGACTGACCGGTCACGTGCTGACCGAGGGCTTGCTCGGGCGAGACGTAGTCGGTGGTGCCGAGCACGCGACCGTCGACGGTCAGCCCATCCTCCTCCAGGGTGCGGGCGATCCCGAAGTCCGTCACCTTGGCCGCCCCCTCCTGGTCGATCAGGACGTTCTGAGGCTTGACGTCACGATGGACGATGTGACGCGCGTGGGCGGCGCCCAGCCCGCGCGCGATCTCGATCGCGTAGGCCACCGCCTCGGGCACCGGCAGCCGGCCCTGGCGGCGGATCCGCTCCTTGAGCGTCTCGCCCTCGACGTACTCGAGCACGATGTAGGGCCTGGGGTGGGCGGGGTCCGAATCTTCGCCGGCGTCGATCACCCCGACGATGTTCGGGTGCGAGAGCTGGGCCACCGCGCGTGCCTCGCGGCGGAAGCGCTCGAGCTGATCGGAATCCGTGGCCACCTCGCGGTTCATCAGCTTGACCGCGACCTGGCGCTCCAGCGTCTCGTCGAAGGCCCGGTAGACCGTCGACATCCCACCCGCGCCGACGCGTGCCTCAAGTCGGTAGCGGCCGTTGAGGCAGGTGCCGAGCAGGATGCTCATCTCAGGTGCTGGGATAACCGGAACTCACGGCTGAGCCTACATTGTGAGCCACGCGTCGCGGTCGCGTCTCACGCGCAGCCGCGCTCAGGCGGTGCGCAACCCGTCCGCGTCCCCTTCGAGCCCCAGCCCGGGCATCCGCACCTGGCCCGCCCGGTCGGTCACGGCGCCGATCACCGCCGTGCCGGGGTGGTGCTCGGCGAGCAGCGAGACGGCGGCGTCGGCGTCCTGGGCGGCGACGATCACGCAGAAGCCGCAGCCCATGTTGAACACCTCCCACATCTCGGCCGGGCTGACCGCGCCGAGCCGGGCGATGAGGCCGAACACCGGGAGTACGGGAAGCGGCGTGGTGATCTCAAAGCCGACGCCGTCGCCCAGACGCAGGAGGTTGCCCAGGCCGCCGCCGGTGATGTGGGCCAGTCCGTTCACCGGAGTGGCGCTGCGCAGCAGGGCGAGGATCGCCCGCACGTAGATTACCGTCGGCTCGAGCAGCACGTCGGCCACGCTGGCGCCGTCCAGCTCGTCGGGCGTGGCATCCAGGCCAAGGCCACCGTCCTGCGTCAGCGCCCGGCGTGCGAGGGTCAGCCCGTTGGAATGCACGCCCGAGGCGGGGATCCCGATCAGCGCATCGCCCGCGGCGCAGGCCGAGCCGTCGACGATCCCGTCGAGCGCAACCGTCCCAAAGGCCGACCCCACGAGATCGAAACCATAGGGCGACGGATGTCCGCGGATCACCTCGGGCAGCTGGCAGACCTCGCCGCCGGGGATCTCGACCCCGGCCGCCTCGGCGCCGACCTTCAGGCCGACCGCAAGCTCGCGCAGCAGCGCGGGATCGGCGGCCTCGACGGCGAGGTAATCGAGTAGCGCAAGCGGCTCGGCGCCGACGCAGATCAGGTCGTTGACGTTCATCGCCACGCAGTCGATCCCGATGGTGTCAAACCGGGCCGCCTGCTCGGCGACGATCACCTTGGAGCCGACGCTGTCGGTGGCCAGGGCGATGCCGAGGTTGGGCGCGATCCGCAGGACGCTCGCGTAGTGCCCGGGCAGCGGCACCGACAGCGACTCGCGCCCGGTCTCGATCGTGCGCAGGATCGTGACCAGCGCGGCGACTCCCCGGTCGGCTTGCTCGGTGTCGACTCCGGCGGCGGCGTAGGCGTCCTTCACGGCGCCATTGTCGTACATCAGCCGGACCTGACTGCGCGCCGCCGCAGCCGGGCGAGGACCACGGCGGCCAGGGCGATCCGGTACGCGGCGTAGGGCAGCAGCGAGCGATCGCGCTCGACCTGGTGGATCACCCAGG
>JALYTU010000396.1 GCA_030854125.1 Actinomycetota bacterium
CGCGTTCGGGCCGCTGGCCCTCGGAACCCTGGCCCCGGGGACCAGCCGCCGGCTCTCAAACGCCGAGGTCCGGGCCCTCACCCAGCCCGTCAGCCGGGCGCCGGCCGGCGCTGCGAGAACCTCGTCGCGGCCGACGCGTGGCCGCAAGCCGGCCGCCAGGCCGCACCGCCGCTCAGCGCCCTAACGTGATCGCAACCCCACCCCGGAGCGGCATAAGACGGCAATTGTCACTATTCACGCTGCCATGCTGAGGGATTCCCAACCCGCCGACTCCGGGCCCGTCGTGCTCAGCGCCGGGCCGGCCGCGATGCCCGCCGGTGCCCAGCAGCGGTTCGGCCTCACCGGGCTGCATTGGCCGGCACTGCCGCGCCCGCGAGTCCGTCTCGGCACCCGGTCGGGCCGCGCGGCCGTGGCGCTGCTGCTGCTGGCGACTCTGGGCGTCGTCCTGGTCGCCGCCGCGGGCCCCTCGGTGCTCGTGCCCCGCAGCACGATCACCTATCCGAGCTGGATGGCGGGTCCGCTGAACTCGCTGATCCCGCTGCCCAGCCACAACCCCAGGACGATCGGGATCGCCTACACGATCGTGCTCGTCCTCATGTTCGTGGCCTACGCGGTCGTGCTCAGCGCGGCGAACACACTCAGCGTCCGGGTCGTCCTGGTGACGATCGGCGCGCTCGAGCTGATCCTGCTGATGAGCCCGCCGCTGCAGCTCAACGACGTCTTCAACTATCTCGGCTACGCACGGCTCGGGGCCCTTCACCACCTCAACCCGTACACGCACGTGATCAAGCAGGAGTTCTTCGATCCCGTGTACCGCTTCTCGAGCTGGCACAACCTGCGCAGCCCGTACGGATCGCTGTTCAGCGCGCTCACCTACCCGCTGGCCTTCCTTTCGCTGCCCGTTGCCTACTGGTCACTGAAGCTGGCCACGGTTGCACTCAGCATCGGCTTCCTGGCGCTGGTCTGGCGCTGTGCCAAGCAGATGGGCCGTGACCCCCGCTTTGCGTTGGTCTTCGTGGCCTTCAACCCGATCTTCCTGCTCTACGCGGTCGGTGGCTTTCACAACGACTTCTTCATGCTCGTTCCCTCGATGGCCGCCATCAGCCTGCTGCTTGCCGGCCGCGAGCGGGCGGCCGGGGCGGCGATCGTGATCGCGATCGCGATCAAGTTCACCGCCGTGCTGCTGCTGCCCTTCCTGCTGGTGGCCGCCGCCACCCGGCCCCGCCAGATCCGTCTCGTGACCGGCGCGGCGCTGGCCGCGGTGCCGATGATCGCGCTGAGCCTGGCCATGTTCGGGCTCTCGCTGCCCAACCTCGTGGACCAGAGCGCGCTGCTGACCGACTTCAGCATTCCCAACCTCGTCGGCCTGCTGATCGGGGTGGGCGGCGGCACTCCCGTGCTGCTCAAGCTCGCCGACGTCGCCGTGGTGCTCGTCATCGGCCATCAGGTCTTTCGCCGCAAGGATTGGATGTCGGGCGCGGCGTGGTCGACGTTCGCGCTGCTGGCCAGCCTGGCCTGGCTGGTGCCGTGGTACGTCGTCTGGCTGCTGCCGTTGGCCGCGCTGGCCGGTTCGCTGCCGCTGCGCCGGGTCGCGATCGGGATGACGGCGTTCCTGATCTTCGCCTTCATGCCGGGCACCGGCCTGTACTTCTCAAGCCACGGGATCAACCTGCTGGGCAGCTCGGTCGGGCAGGCCTCCAGGTCGCATCAGCATAAGCTCTCGCAGTAGGCGAGCACAGGCGCGAATCGGGACACGTTAGGGTCGGCGCCGTGCGTATCGAATCTCCAGCCCTGGTGGGCGCCTCCGACGCCCCGATGTCCGGGCTGGCTCCCGTGCGCACCGCACGGCTGACGCGCGGCCTGGATCGCGTCGAGTGGGCGCTGCTGGCCGGCTTTGCGCTCATGTCGATGTGGGTGATCGGCCTGGACATCTACAACGCAATCGCTCACGACCGGGTGTGGACCGGGACCGACGGGTTCTTCATCGTCGATCAGATGCAGTATCTCGCCTGGATCCAGTCGGCCTCGCATCATCTGCTGGCCGCCAACCTGTTCGTGCTGCGCGACACGCCGTCGGACTACTTCCAGCCGGCGGTGCTGATCTCCGGCGCGATCACCGCCCTCGGCGTGGCGCCGTGGCTGGCCTTGCTGCTGTGGAAGCCGGTGGCGGTGGTGGGAACCTTTCTGGCCCTGCGCGCCTATGCCCAGCGCGCCGTTCCGGGCGTCGGCCAGCGCCAGGTCGTGCTCCTGCTCGGTCTGTTCTTCGGTGCCTTCAGCGTCGTCTACGGCTCGTTCGGAATCGTCGGGGACATGATGCCCGGCTGGTTGTCCTGGGGTTACCCGTTCGGCCTGATGGCCGTCGCGCTGATCGTGTTCGCGCTGCTGGGCTATGACCGGGCGCGCAGCGAGGCGCGCACCGCCTGGGTGCCCGGACTGCTCGGGGGGCTGGCCAGCACACTGCATCCCTGGCAGGGCGAGCTGCTGATCCTGATCGTCGTGATGGTCGAGCTGGTGCGCTGGCGCGAGCACCGGGGCGGCCGGGGCCTCGGCCTCCCGGTGGCGACGCTGATCCTCACCGGCCTGCCGCTGGTCTACTACCTGGGTCTCGGTCATCTGGACCTCTCCTGGGGGCTGGCGCGCGAGGCCTCCAAGCACAGCTTCTCGCTGGGGTCGATCCTGCTGGGGATCGCGCCTTTGGCGATCGTCGCCCTGCTCGGCTACCGGGGACGCCCGCGCAGCTTCCTGGAGCTCATCACCCGCTGCTGGCCGCCGGCCGCGCTGCTCATCTGGGTGCTGTCGGCGACCGAGCTGGGAGCGACGCCGCTCCACGCCTTCAACGGGATCACGATGCCGCTGGCCGTTCTCGCCGTGCTCGGCGTCGCGCGGAGCCCGCGGCGGGTGTCGCACGCCCGGCTGGTCACCGCGGTCGTGCTCGCCGCGGCGACCATCCCCGCCAACGTCTACGCGATCGCCGTCGCGCACCAGTTCACCGCGCCCACGGCGGGCAATGCCAACTTCATCACCCGCGACGAGCACGACGCCCTGGCTTACCTGCGCCGCGATCCCGACGACGGCGGGGTGCTGACCCAGTTCTACCTCGGCGAGGCGGTGCCCGCGCAAACCGGCCGCCACACCCTGGTCGGCGACTGCTTGTGGTCAGAGCCTCGCTGCATGCCCCGCTCGCTGACCGCCGACGCCCTGTTCACCGGCGCGCTGAGTCCCGGCGAGGCGCGGAGCTTCGTGCTGGGCTCCGGCGCCCGCTTCGTGCTGGCCAGCTGTAACGCGCCCGCGAACCTCACCCGGCTGCTCGGCTCGCTGGTCGTCACTGTGCACCGGTTCGGCTGCGCCACGGTCTATGACCTCGGGTCCTCCGGTACGGCCACCGGGCCTCTGGCAGAATTACCTCGCGATGCGGCTGTACGCGCTGCGCGGCGCCAATAGCGTCGCGGCCAACGAGGCCGGCGCGATCCTCGAGGCCACCGACCTGTTGATGCGCGAACTGATGGAGCGCAACGCGCTGAGCGCCGACGCGATGGTGAGCTGCATCTTCACGCTCACCGAGGATCTCGACGCCGAGTTCCCCGCCGTCGCCGCGCGCCGTCTGGGCCTGGATCGCGTCCCGCTGCTGTGCACCCGTGAGGTCCCGGTGCCCGGATCGCTTCCCCAGGTCATCCGCGTGCTCATGCACTACTACGCGCCGGACGATCACGAGCCCCGGCATGTGTACCTCGGCGCGGCCCGCGCGCTGCGGCGCGATCTCGACTCGGCACAATAGGCCGATGGCGATCGAGTTCGGCGAGCGGATCCGGCGGATCCCCTCCTATCCACTGGCGGCCGGCTATGACCTCGGCGCCGACGTCGCGATGCTGGCC
>JALYTU010000397.1 GCA_030854125.1 Actinomycetota bacterium
GCGTCGGTCATCGTCTCAATCCGGCCTGTATCAGGATGCTCGCTTGCGTCTTGGGATGCAACTCGTCAGAGGGCTTGCCGGCACGGTCACCCTCCCGGGCTTGATCGGGTGGCGGTATTGGCGGTGGATTCCGCGGGTCGTCACGTGCTCCCAGCCGTCGTCCTCGATGAGCTTGATGACCGCACGAACCTTCACGTCGGCGCGAGCCTACGCGCCGGGCCAGCGGCGCGCGCGGATGGTGTCGATCACTGCCTGGGGAGCGACGTCGCGGAGGTAGCGGTCGGTGACCGCCAGCGATGTGTGCCCGAGGTCGTCGCGGATGATGTTGATCGGCGTGCCCTCGCGGGCGAGCTCGGCGGCGTGGGTGTGTCTGAGCCCGTGGGCGTGCACGCGCCGGTCGATCCCGGCTTTGCGGGCGAGGCGCGGCAGCAGCCGCCGCACATAGGAGGAGTCGATCCGTCCGCCCTGCAGGGTGCAGAAGATCGGCGCTCGCGCGCCGGGCCCGAGCTTTTTGCGGCGGTCGATCCATCGGGCCAAAAGCGCGGTGGTCTGCTCGTCAAGGCCGACGGTCCGTGAGCGATCGCCCTTGCCATGCCTGACCCGCACCGTCCCCGCCTCGAGGTCGACGTCGCGCAGCTCCAGGCTCAAGGCTTCGGAGATTCTGAGTCCGCAGCGCCACAGCACCGCGATCAACGCGCGGTTGCGGACCCCCGTCGGCGCCCGCGAGCTGCAGGCCTTCAACAGCGCGATCGCCTCGGCCTCTGACAGGACCTCCGGTGGGCGACGCCGTGACGTCTCAGAGCTCGTCCTCTTCGCCGTCGAGGCGGGCTGTGGCTTGGTGGCGCTCACCTGGCAGCCGCCGTGGCGAGCTGGTGCACGTCGGCCTGGCGGGCCGCATCCTCGCTCCACCCGGCGGCGATCAGCTCGGCGACGAAGGAGGCGATCAGCTCGCCGATCTCCGCCGCCAGATGACGGCGGTCCTCGCCGAGCTGCTGGTAGTCACAGAAGGCGCGGTGAAGCGCCCAGTGGACCTCCTGCAGCTCGCCCAGCACCGACGCCTCGACCTCAGCCGCCGGGCCGCCGGCGCGCACCGCGTCAACGACGTCCTCAGCGACCTGGCTTGCGCCCTCACCGACCGCCGCGGGGCCGTCGTAGACCAAGCCAAGCGCGTCCGGGTGAAGCCCCGACCACAACCGGTCATTGGCCGCCCGCAACCGATCCTGGGCGCTGTTCTGCTGCTCAGCGAGCCCGCGGTCGGTCTCAAAAGCGTCAGCCAGCTCAGCCGCGAGCCGTTGGGTGGTCGCGGGCACCTGCGCGGTCATCTCGCCCCCCCTGCTCATTGAGTCACGAAAAGCATCAATAACGTGACCATATGCGCTATCTCGGACAGAATCTCGCCGCCGCAAGTGGCCTGGCGGCGTGCTCCAGGCCGCGCAGCTGCGGCCCCTCGGCCCGTTTCTGGTGGCGCGGATTGTTGCCCAGCTTGACGCCGAGGTGTCAGAGCGAGCCGCTGGGCGAGCTTGACGGCGGTCACGTGACGATCGCCAAGACCACGGCGGTCGCAGCGTGCTCGGTTGCATGAACGACCTGGCGCTCACCTGACGCGAGCATCCGACCCCTGACTTCTCAGAACTCGGCCGCGAGCGCGCGCAGCGCCACGAGCCCCGCCGCCTCTGACTCCGCCGCGTGCTCATCCCATGTGTGATCGACGAGCACGGTTTCGACTCGCGCGACGCCGATCGCCGCCAGCCAGAAGCGCACGAAGCCCACGTGGTGGTCGGCGTCGCTCACTCGCCCGCCGGTGAAGCCCGCGTCGTGATCCTGGCCGCGCACTCCGATCACGAGTCCCCGCGGCACCGACAGCGCCGGCCCATAGGTGCCGTCGGCGAATTCGAACAATGCCCCCCGCTGGCAGACGAGGTCGATGAGCTGCTTGAGCTTGTAGGGCAGCGACCAGTTCCACATCGGCACCCCGACAACAATCCGATCGGCAGCGCGGAAGCGCTCCACGAGCGCATCGACGGCCGCCCCGACGCGCGCCTCAGACTCCGACAACGCCTCCCCAGAGACCCGCTTGTATTTCACGCCGATCCCGGCGGCGTCGAACTCCGGCAGCTCGGCGGCCCACACGTCGAGCGTGTCGACCTGCAGATCCGGATCGACCGCGCCCAACGCGTCCAGGAACCCGTCGGCGAGCCGCCGCGACACCGACTCTCCGCCGCGTGGCGAGGCGACGACGTTCAGCAGCCGCACGCGGTCACGGCGTCGAGGCGGCTCCTGCGGCCTTGCATGTCGAGGTGATCGCGACCCACGCGGCCGCCCGCGAGATGCCTGCGATCATCGAGCGGCCGATCCGCCGGTGAACAGGTAGCCGCCGATATCGAGGGCAGTCAACAGGCCGGCGTGCAGTGAACCAAGCGGCGGTGCTGGGCGCCATTGAGCTGCTCAGCGAGCCCGCGGTCGCGCTCAAGGGCCTCGCGCACCTCAGCAGTCATAGCGGCCTCCTTGTTCCAATCACGTTTATGCATCAATTCGTGACTATATGCGCCTGCTTGGACAGACCACCGAGCCGGCGCCCCCCCCGGCACTGACTTGCTAGGCGAGGCAGCCGATGGTGTTCCCCCCCGGAACCCAGCGGCCCGGCTCACCGGGCCCACGCCGGTCTGGTCAGGACTCGAGCCAGGCCAGCGCGCCCGGCACGTCGGCCCACAGCTCGCCGGCGCCGGCGGCGTAGTCGACCGCTTCGCTCTCCTCACCGAACACCGTGTAGGTGCACGGCGAACAGCTCGTCGAGCTCCTCATAGCGCTTGAGCGCCAACAGCCAGTTCGCCTGGCGGTAGCGCAGCCCCTGATTGTCGCGCGCGTTCAGCCTCAGCAGCTCGCACTGATGCTCGACTGCCTCCCCGCGGCGGCCGAGCCGCCAAAGCGTCGCGGCGAGAGCCGAACAGGCGCGCATGTACGGCCGGGTTTCAAAGATCAGCCAGAAGTCACCGACCTCCTCCTGGAAGACTCTTTGCCCCAGTGCCCGCTCCCCGGCGGCGACACCACACTCGAGCAGCTCGCGCTTCTGCTCAAGGCTCGATCCCGTCTGCTGCGCGAGCAGCACATACGCGTCGGCACAGTCGGGCCACAGCGCGAGCGCCTGGCGCGCGAGCTGCGCCCGCCGCGCTCCGGTCTCCTGTCACGCCTCCCAGATGAGATCTTCTGCCTCGTACTCCGGCCAGCCGGCAGGCTGCTCGGGGTCGACCGCAATGAGCGCGCTCCCCGCCGGCCCCAGGTCCTCCGTCGCGACGACCGGCTCGGCGTGATTCGCAGAAGCTCGCCACGGATACGGATTGCTGCTCGCCACCCCTACACCACTACCGGTCAGGCCGGACGACCACGCCGCGTGTCCGCCTACCCGCCCGCTTCAAACCGAGCCAATCGTCACCACCGGCCAGAGGCGCATGGGCGCCGGCCCTCCCCGGGGAAGGAGAATCCGCTATCAGCCCGAGAAGGTCGACCTGCCGCCCCCCGCCCCTTGCAAGCGGTCCTTCTACACCGCGCTGAGTGGGTCACTTCTTCGTGATCACTTTGCCCGCCGGTGAGATGACGTACCACAGGCCGCCGTTGAGGTTGAGCGCCTGCCCCGCGTGGAAGCTGGGTCCTGTATCACCAACATACGTATACAGCGGCCACCCAGCGTAGGTGACCACGTTGCCACCGCTGGGATCGGGATCGCTGCCCAGTAGCGAGGCCTTCACCGCACCCGAGGGCGACGCCTTGGCCCCGGCCGCGAGCTTCACCGGCGGCCAGACCGACGTGCAGCTGCTGACGCAGGTGACCTTCTTGTCCTTGTCGGGGGCAAACATGTACAG
>JALYTU010000398.1 GCA_030854125.1 Actinomycetota bacterium
CGGGGTGGTCAGCGACGATGAACTTGACGCTGAGTACATCATCCCGAGCGTGTTCAACCGCGACGTCGTCAGGGTTGTGGCCGCAGCCGTTGCGCGCGCGGCCGAGGCCACCGGGGTCGCACGTCGCTCGACCGACGTGGCCTGATCGGCACCTCGCCGGCGCCGTGCCGTTTCAGGCGCCATGATGCGGACGATGTCGTCAGGCAGTGAGGACGTTCGCGCCGCGGCTGAGGCCGCCGCGATCTTTGGTGCCGTGCTCGATCCCGCGCGCGGCGAGCGCACGGTCTCGCCTGCCCAGATCGAGGCTGGCGGCGGGCTCACCGTGGCTGAAACCCGCTTGGTCGTGTTGAACTTCGGCCTGCCCTCTCCGGACCCGCATGAGGCTTATTTCACCGCCGCCGAGGCCGACGTATTGGTGCAGTTCGGTGTTCTGCGTGAGATCTGGCCGCCGGAGGTTTACTTGCAGATCGTTCGCGTGTATGGCCAGGCGCTCGCTCACATCGCTCGGACTGAGGTCAACCTGTTTCGGCTGTACGTCGAGCCCAACCTGCGCAGCGCGAGCGGTGACCCGGCGCTCGCCCGACAGGCGGTGCGGCAGGCCTTCGGGGAGTTGCTGCCGCTGGCTGACCCAATGCTGCTCGGCGTCCACCGCCGGCGTGTCGAGCACGAGATCACCCAGGCGGCGGTACGCGAGGCGGAGATCCGGACCCCGGAGGGCGTGCTGCCAGGCGCCATCGAAGTGACGTTTGTGTTCTGCGACCTGAAGGACTTCAGCGGATACGCCGACGCCCACGGTGACGCCGCCGCCGTCGACCTGATTGAGCGCCTGGCGGTGGTGGTCACAGGCGAGCTTGGGCCCCATGGTCACGTGGTCAAGGGCCTCGGCGATGGGTTCATGCTCAGCTATCCCGAGCCCGGCGAGGCCGTCACCGCCTGCGTTCGCATCATCGAGCAGATGCGCGGAGGCGGCGCCCCGGGGGTGCACATCGGGGTCCACCACGGTGTCGTCCTGTACCGCGAAGGAGACTATTTCGGCGGCGCTGTCAACTTCGCGGCGCGGCTGCTCCGCCTGGCCGGGCGCGACGAACTGTTCGCCTCGGAGGCCATCGTGCGCGCGACCGCGGGCCGCTTTGCCTGGGAGTCGCGCGGCCACCAGGACATCCGCGGCTTCACCGAGCCGATTTGCGTCTACCGCCTGCGCTCGACTTCCCCCGCCTGACGCGGCGCCCCGCAGACCGTACCTTTTGCAGCGGCAACACGAATCCTGCTCGAGGTTGGCTCGGTGGGAGTAGAGTGGACGCAGGGCCGACTTCACCGCCCCTGCGAAGCCAGTTTGCGTTGAGCACCGCGATCGTGCGCCGATGCGCGGTTCCCCGACAGTTCGTCCTGGCGATGGGGGGCCCGTTCTCGACAAGAGTGCCTTGCGGTGCCCGAGAGGGCAGCGCGACTTCGCTCAAGGAGGTCCCGAAGTGTGTCCCAGGACGGTCAAGCGTGTGCGGAGGGCCGGTCTGGGTCAACTCGCACAACATCTTCGACGCCGCGTTGCCCTTCGGCGGCTACAAGCAGTCGGGCGGGGGGCGCGAGATGGTCGAAGAGGCCATCCACGAGTACACCGAGACCAAGTCGGTGTGCATCAGGCTGTAGCGCCGTAAGAGGCCGACCAGCTGGAATCCAACGAGAACCCGCCCCCTTCCCACGCACTCGAGGAGAGACATGAACCCGCCGACCGCAACCACACCCCAAGCCCCGACCAAGACACAGCCGCTGCTGGCCGGGGAGGCACTCGAGCGCCGACTTGAGGAGCTGCTGCACCAGGACCGCTTCAAGCCGACCGCCCAGTTCCTCGCAGCTGAGCGGGTCAATGACGCCTCGCTTCATGCGCGCGCCGAGCTCGATGCGAACGCGTTCTGGGCCGGTCAGGCTCGTGAGCTGCACTGGGATGTGCCGTTCACGGAGACCCTCGACGAGTCGAATCCCCCGTTCTACAAGTGGTTCGCCGACGGGAAGCTGAACGTGTCGTACAACTGCCTTGACCGGCACGTGCATGAAGGCCGCGGCCAGCGAGTCGCCTATCACTGGGCCGGCGAGGAGGGCGAGACGCGGGCGATCACGTACGCCGAGCTCCATCGCGATGTCCAGCGACTGGCCAACGGGCTCAAGGGCCTCGGAATCGAGAAGGGTGACGTGGTCGGGATCTACCTGCCGATGATCCCCCAGGTCGTCGTCGCGATGCTGGCTTGCGCCCGGATCGGCGCACCGCACAACGTCGTATTCGGCGGCTTCGCGCCCGAGTCGGTCCGGGAGCGGATGGAGGTCTCGCGCGCCAAGGCGCTGATCACCGTCGACGGCGCTCGTCGTAAGGGCAAGACCGCGCCGGTGAAGCAGACGGTCGATCAGGTGATCAGCAGCGTCCCCACGCTGCAGCACGTCGTGGTCGTAAGGCACACCGGTATCGACACCCCGATGACCTCGGGCCGAGATGTCTGGATGGACGAGCTGATGGCCGCGGCCGACCCGGTCTGCCCGGCCGAGCCGATGGAGGCCGAGCACCCGCTGTTCATCCTCTATTCGTCGGGCTCGACCGCGAAGCCGAAGGGCATCGTCCACACCACCGGCGGCTACCTGACCGGCGTGTCCTCGACCCATCGGCAGGTCTTCGACCTCGACCCCGAACGCGACGTGTACTTCTGCTCGGCGGACGTCGGCTGGGTCACGGGCCACTCGTACATCGTCTACGGGCCGCTCGCCAACGGCGCGACATCAGTGATGTTCGAGGGCGCGCCCGACTACCCGCACAAGGGGATCTGGTGGGAGCTGTGCGAGCGCTATGGCGTGACGATCTTCTACACGGCGCCGACCGCGATCCGGGCGTGCATGAAGTGGGGTGCGGAGTATCCCAACGCGCATGACCTCTCGTCGTTGCGGTTGCTCGGTTCGGTCGGCGAGCCGATCAACCCAAAGGCGTGGCTGTGGTACCACGTAGCAATCGGCCGCGAGCGGTGCCCGATCGTCGATACGTGGTGGCAGACCGAGACCGGCCAGATCATGATCTCCCCGCTTCCGGGGCTGACCGAGTGCAAGCCCGGCTCGGCCACGCATGCGCTGCCGGGTGTCGTCGCCGACGTCGTCGATGAGGCGACCGGCGAGAGCATCGAGCAGGGGCAGGGCCTGCTGGTGCTCAAGCGCCCGTGGCCGGCGATGCTACGCACCCTATACGGAGACGACGAGCGCTACGAGCAGACGTATTGGTCGCGGTTCGGTCCCGAGACATATCTGGTCGGCGACGCCGCAATCCGTGATAAGGACGGCTACCTGTGGATCGTCGGGCGGATCGACGACGTAATCAACGTCTCCGGGCATCGGCTCTCGACGGCCGAGGTCGAGTCGGCGATCGTCGGGCACGAGAAGGTCGCCGAGGCCGCTGTCGTGGCGCAGTCCGACGAACTCACCGGACAGGCGATCGTTGCGTTCGTGACGCTCACGGGTGACCTCCAGGGCACGCCCGAGATGGAAGCCGAGATCCGTGCGCACGTGGCCGAACAGATCGGCAAGCTCGCCCGGCCGAAGCGGATCCTGTGGAGCGACGATCTTCCCAAGACGCGCTCGGGAAAGATCATGCGTCGGCTGCTGCGTGACATCGCGGACGGCCGGGCGCTCGGCGACGTGACGACCCTGCGCGACCCCACGGTGATGGCCGAGCTCGAGGCGAAGGTCGCCGCCGCCCAGGCGCAGGAGGACTGATCGACATGGCCGGCACAAGCAATGGCACGAAAGCATCGGTACAGCCGATCCGATCACCGTCCGAGCAGGCGGAGACCGAGACGACGAAGGCGATGGAGGGCCTCGTCGCCAAGC
>JALYTU010000399.1 GCA_030854125.1 Actinomycetota bacterium
GCCCGGGTAGATCCGCGCGAGCAGGCGCTCCATGGCCGGCGAGGTCGTCTCGTTGCCCGGGCAGCACGTCGGGCCGTTGACAGCGCTGATGCCGATCTCGAGGTGGGGACCGGACGAGAGCCCCACGATGCCGCAGCCGACTTCGGCGATCGGCTGGCCGGCCTGGACCACGGTCCCGATCGGGACGAGGTCCGGCTCGGCATGACCGTAATAGATGAACCGGCCGTTGAGCGGGCCACCAGTCACCTTCAGGACGGGGGCGGAGGCACCGAAGCCCGAGATCCCCTCCTGGACGATGATCCCGTTGGTCACCGCCACCAGCACAGCGGCCGGCCCGCAGGCCGCCCCCCGCGTGCTGATGTCCACCCCCTGGTCGGGCGACCAGGTGCTCGGCGGGGCGACCACGGTGGCGGGCGTGACCGGGAAGACAAAACCCTGGCCGGAGCCGAGCGCGTTCAGTTCCTGGACGATCTTCAGCTCGCGCCGGACCTGCGCCAGCGACACGGCATGGGCGTTGGGGTTCCCGACCGGATCGCCGGATGCGGCGACCGCCGCCTGCTGACCGGCGGTCGGGTTGAGCGCCTGAGGATGAGCGGTGGGGAGGGTGGAGGTTCCTGACGCGTTCGCTGCGCCGGCGCCCGACCGCATCGGCGCGGCTGCGGTTTGGGCGCGCGACCCGCACCCGGCGAGGGCGAGGACGCCGAGCAGCGCCGCGAGAATCACCGTGACCCGCATCATCATCGCCAGTTCAGCAGGTTTTCAAGCCGCGGCGCGCAACGTGAGCAGCGGCGGTCGCTCGACCACGTCCTCGGGCGCCGGCCCGGCCTCGGGCTCGTCCGGCACGAGGAATCCGGTCGGCAGCGGGCCCTGCAGGCGGCCCTCCCGCTCAAGCCGGGAGGCGAGCGCGCGCAGGACCGAGAAGGCCATCGGGCCGAGCTCGCGCAGGGACTGGTGAGCGTTCTGGCGCTCGGCGAGGTCGACCTGGGCGATCGCGTTCAGGCCGGCCGTGCGGTAGATGTCAATCAGCAGCGCGATGTCGACGCCGTATCCGGTGACAAAGGGCAGCCGTTCGAGCAGATCCCTCCGGGCGGCGATCTCGCCGGCCAGTGGTTGCGCCACGGCTGCGAGGTCGGGGTAAAAGAGGTTCAGCAGCGGCCGAGCGGTCAGCTCGGTGACCCGCCCGCCACCGTCGGGCAGGGTCAGCTCGCCGACCTTGAACGGCCGGCGGTAAAAGCCCTTCACGAACCCGATCTCGTCCGGTCCGCACAGCAGCGGGCCGATCAGCCCGCATACGAAGTGCGTGTCGAACTGCTCGGTGTCGGCATCCACGAAGCAGACGACGTCTCCGGTGAGGGTCGGCAATGCCCGCCACATTGCATCGCCCTTGCCGAGCACCGGTCCCAGCTCGGGCATCAGCTTTTCCTGCTTGTGCACCTCGGCGCCGAAGTCGTGCGCGATCTGCGCCGTCTCGTCGGTCGAATCGTCCACCACGACGACCTGATCGATCACCCCGGACGCGCGCAGCCCCAACAGCGCGTCCAAAATGGGGCCGATCGTCGCGGCCTCGTCGCGGGCCGGGAGGCAGACCGAGACCGACACGGTGCGCTGCGCGGCGAGCCGGGCGGGCGGGAAGTCAGCATGCGCGTAGGTGTGGGTTGCATGCCAGGAGCGGGCGCGGAGCGACATCGCGGCACAGGATGACAGCCTCGGCACGGTGCCGACGGAGCGCGGGCGGGATCGCGCTCGTCGGGCGCTGCCGTGCATCGTCCCCGAGCGCGGTGCGGGCCGGTAGGATCACCGCCGTACCGGGGTCGGTCACGGGTTTCGCGCCCACGGCGGAGGGAAGGTTGAGCGCGCAGATGTCAGATCTACAACATGGGCGATGCCCGATGCTCCGGCCCGCCCTCGGAGGGCGGACGTGAGGCAGGTTGTCGGCGTGCCGGCGTTCGGCCGGCTGCTTGCTGCCTACGGCCTCAACGAGCTCACCTGGTCCTTCGGGACGATCGCGCTCGCCGTGCTCGTCTACCGGCGCACGGGCAGCGCGCTGGGAACGACGGCGTTCTTCCTCTGCTCGCAGTTCGCGCCTGCGCTGGTCTCGCCGCTGATGGTGGCCCGTCTCACCGGGGTCGACCACCGCCGCGTCCTGCGGTTCCTGTATGGGCTCGAGGCGGCGCTGTTTGGGCTCCTGGCATGGATGGCGGCCCATTTCTCGATCGTCCCCATGCTGGCGGTCATCCTGATCGACGGGGTCGTCGCGCTCAGCGCCCGCGCGGTGGCCCGCACCGCGACCGTGGACGTGCTGCGACCCCGCGGACTGCTGCACGAGGGCAACGCGGTCATCAATGTGGTCTTCTCGGTCTGCTTCATGGCCGGGCCGGCGATCGGCGGTCTCGTGGTCGCGGCGGGAGGAACGGTCGCGTCCCTGCTCGTCAACTGCGGGCTGTTTGCGATCATCGCGCTCGTCCTTGCGCTGACCGCGCTGCCGGCGGCGCACATCGATGAGGAGGATCTCGGTCGCACCGGGCACCAGCGCCTGCGCGCCGCACTGGCTCACGCTCGCGGAGACCGTGCCGTGCGCCGGCTGCTGATCCTGCAGTCGGCCGGCACGGCTGCGTTCACAATCTCGATCCCGGTCGAGGTCGTCTTCGCTCAGCACTCAGTTCACGCCGGGGCGGGTGGCTACGGCGCGATGCTGTCCGGATGGGGGGCCGGGGCCGTGGTCGGCAGCGCGGCGTACGCGCGGTATCGACGGCGCCCGGGCCGGGCGCTGCTGGCCGCCAGCGGTATCGCGCTGGGCGTCGGATTTGCGATCATCGCCGCCGCGCCGACGATCGTCGTCGCGGTGGTCGGCGCGGCACTTGCGGGGGTCGGCAACGGCTCGGGCAGTGTGGCCGGGCGCACCATGCTCCAGGAGTACACCCGACAACGGTGGATGGGTGTGATCATGGGCCTCAACGAATCGGTCTCGCAGGCCGCGCCCGGTGTCGGGTTCGTGCTCGGCGGCCTACTCGCCGCGGCCACCGATCCGCGCGTCGCGCTCGCGGTGGCTGCAGCCGGGTCACTCGCCTACGCGGGCGCGGTCTGGATGCTGCTCGGCCCGGTCGTGATCGGTGAGCCGCCGGAGCCCGCCGACTCCCGGGCCGGCTCGGCGTCTCCCACAGCGGTCCCGGAAGGCCACAGGACTCTCGTCTAGAGACTCCTCGGCCATCGTCGCCGTGCGCCTCGGCTGCATTGACATCGGATCCAACACCACCCGGCTGCTCGTCGCCGATTGCGACGGCCGCAGGCTGCAGGTGGTGCATGAGGAGCGGGCCTACACCCGGATCGGCAACGAGCTGCTCGAGCACGGTGCGCTGGGCGAGGCGAAGCTCGCCGAGGTCGTCGGAGTCGTCGCCGCGCAGGCCGCGAGTGCGCACCGCCGCGGGGTGATCGAGATCTGGGCAGTGGCCACCGACGCGATTCGCCGGGCCGCCAACGGCGCCGAGCTGGTGCGGGCGATCACCGCAGCCACCGGCCTGACCATCGACGTCCTCACCGGCGAGGAAGAGGCGCGGCTCGCCTTCATCGGCGCCGCCGCCACGCTCGAGCAGCCGATGGACGGTGAACTCGGAGTGGTTGATGTCGGCGGCGGCTCCTCGGAGCTGGTTGTCGGTCGTCCACCGTCGCAGGTCGGCTGGTGGGCATCGGTCAGGCTGGGCTCGGCGGCGCTCACGCACGTCCACCTGCGCCACGACCCGCCGGAGCCGGCCGAGATCGCCGCGGCGCGAGCGGCCATCGAGCATGCGCTGGCGCCACTGATCATCCCGCGGCCCGCGGTCGCGGTTGCCGTCGGCGGCAGTGCCACCTGCCTGGC
>JALYTU010000400.1 GCA_030854125.1 Actinomycetota bacterium
GAGCCGACCACGCCTCGCCACGCACCGCGGGCAATGCTCCATCGCGAGCCACGGCATCTTGACGCGGATCGACAAGCCGCAGCATCCGCAGCTCAGGTATGACACCCACGAGCCGACTGCTGGCGAGACGCCCGGCCGCGTATCCCCCGTCGCATCGCTCGACGAGGTAGATGACTGTGATCCCAACACCGGCGCGCGCCCTTTCAGCTGGAATGGCTGGCTTGCGACGGATCCCGGCATTGGCGGCCACTTTGTGACCGCGGGAGGCGTTCCGTCTTTCAAAGGCGCGCTACTCAACCGGGCTCTATGAGCCCAGCACGGCACCGCTACCGGTTCAAGGTATCACGACCAGATCGGCCTATCTTGAGCCGAGCGGCCCCGAGCGGGCGCCGAACTGGTCGAAATTGCCCTACGCCTGCTTCCTGCTGGCCTCGGCCCCTCCGCACGGTGGTAGTCGAGTCGCCACCTCGTGAGCGTCCTCGACCCAGTGGTCGACCACGTGAGGCGAGCTCGGTCGCATCGCCTACTGTAGGTCTTGGTCGCGAGCGAACCGGCCCGACCCGTCATCGAGCCTCACAAAGGAGACAAGCATGAGCCTTGATTTGATCGGCCCCTACGACATCGCGTTCCGGCTCGAGCTGACTCCGGCGCAACTGAAGGTGACGTATACCGCGCTGCACTCCTTGCTGGGCGACTTCGGCCATGACGAACAAGATGTCGTCGAGGTGATTCGAGAGGTTCTCGACAAGCTCCCGAGCACCGCCGATATGCACGCTCTCGACCTCTCCACCGAGCTGGACCGCCGCAAAGCCGCGGGGTGACCGCCGCTCGCCGATGCTCGGGGTGGAGTCGCTCCGGCCGGGCGCTATCGCCCCGGGGTCGATCAGCGCCGGGGCCGCACGGGCGGCGTGACGGGCCGGAGGAACAACGGAACGAAAAGTATGCTGAGCCCCGTCGTCGTCGAGGAGTTTGGCGAGCAGTGCGATCCGATCGTTTGGCCGAGTACGTCGGTGATCGCGATGATGACCGGGACGTGAATCACGATCGGTCCGAAGTGCTCGACGCCGTCGTTGATCGCTTCGGCGGTGATCCGGTTGATCTGCTCGACGGCCTCGACGAGATAGCCGTGTTCGGTCGGGTCACCGAGGTGTTTGAGGTCGATCTGCTCGGCGATCAGCCGGTCGAGTTTCTCGCGCGTGGGGGGCTCGGGGCTCCCGATCGCGCGGGCGAGTGCATGGGCGAGAGGGAGCAGTGTCGAGAGCGCGTCGGCGGAGAACCGGCGAGCGGGCCGTTGCGCCAGCTCATCGACGTCCTCTACGAGCGGGTACAGCCCGGCGTGACTGGTTTCCTGCTGTAGCCAAGCGCCAGTTCCCGAGCAGGAGTCCGGGGCCTTTGGGCTTCCAACTAAGGAATTTCGCCTTTGCCGCCGACGCGCTACGCTGGGTGCGTCAACTGGACGGGCGCGGGGATCTCCGAGACTCTCGCCCGGACGCTGGAGGCCATCTTGTGGCCAAGTCCTCGTCAGATGATCACCCGGTGAAGCCCACCGACGGCGCGATCAAGGGACAGCGTGCGCGCACCAGCGCCCCGCCGACGATCCTCAAGGGCGACCAGACGCTCGCCGACGTTAGGCGAACGCTCACTGAAGCCGACCAGACCAGTGCTGGTTTTGACCAGACAAGCTTCGACCGCGACCAGTCCGCCGGCGACCAAGATCTCGCGCACGGCGGCGATCGCGTCGCGCACGAGTCCAGGCGCGACGGCCGCGAGCACCGCACGCGCGACGGCGAGGAGCCCGAACAATGCGCCACCATGCGCCTCACGGTCGCAAGCCGACGCGACGCGGGCGCCCTCCAGCGAGACGTAGGCGCCGAGGCCCGCGACCAGGCCGCCGACGCGCGCGATCTCGTGATGACTCAGCGCGACAGTGCCGCCGAGCATGCCGACGGCTGGCGCCCGGTCACCGGCGCTGCGATCGTGCTGCGCGCCGCCGAACGACGCAAACGCGCCGCGCGAGATCGCGTGCGGTCCGCCGAGAACCGCGTGTTGGCCGCACAGGACCGCCGCAGCGCACGCGATGACCGCGAGCAGGCCGAACGTGACCGCCTGCAAGCGCGCAATGACCGCGCCGCGTTCGCCGCGGCACTCGTGATCGCTGCAACCGATGCCACGGCTGTTGCGTGTCCGCCGGAACCGTGGCTGAGATGAACGACGACCGTCCGCAGCCGGGATGAGCGACGATCCCCCCGGTGAGTTGCTCGCTCTGATCGAGAGCCGCAAGCAGCCGCCGCGGCCGCTCGAGCCCGAGGCGGCGCGCGGAGGCTCAACGAACCGGCGGTTGCCCGGTCATCGCGTCTCGATCGAGCTACGGGCGGCCCTCGCCGGTCTGTTGGCGGCGCTGATGATCTTGACGTTCCTGCTGATTCGCCTTGACCCGGCCGGCAGCTCGAACGCAGGCGAGCTGAGCGCTGCGAGCGCGAAGACGCTGCCGACATTCTGGGTCGTCGGGGGGGGTCAGACATTGGGTCTGATCGCCGCGCGGACCGGACTGAGCACGGCTGCGCTCGAGGACCTCAACCCTTACGTCGACCCGGGTGCCCTCCAGGTCGGAGAGCGCCTCATGCTGCGTCCGGTCAAGCCGGGAGCGGCTGATGCTGCCGCGGCCGCCAGGATCCCGGCGTTTTGGGTGCTCCAGAAGGGACAAACCTTCAGCTTGATAGCCGCGCGGACCGGGCTGAGCGTTGCCCAGATCGAGAGTCTCAACCCGCACATCAGCCTGGCTGACCTTCAGATTGGCGAGCGCATCAAGCTCCATGCGGCAGCGTCAAAGTCGGCCACCTCCGCGAACGCCGGCAAGGCTCACTGACCGGGCTTGGTCAGCAGGCCGGGGTCGACCGCCGGGATCGTCCGGGTTCGTGTGCGAGACCCCGAGTTCACCAGCGAGACCTCGAAGCAGGGGCTTCTGGGACCCTGTTGTCTGCTGAGGGCGGCGCTGAGGGCGATGCGCCCAACGCCCCCGACGGCCGCGACCAGAGGGAGTTAACGATTCCCGGCTACAAGGGGTCGGGAGTTACCTCGCGCCGTCGGTCTGAATGTCGCTGGCGTGCTCTGCCGCGGCGACCAGGTCCGTATTGGGCAGGTCGTGGGTCGACTTCGTTACTTGAATCTTGCCGGCGTCGATGACCTCAACGGCGCCGAAGCCTTCCATGGGGCGGTCAATGAAAAAGATCTCGATCGTGATGTCGGGGTCCACATGCGCTTGGCTGAGAAACGCGAGGACTTTGCGGTCGGTGAGCTCCTCGATCGTTGCCTTGTAGCGCGTGGCGATCACGCGCTGGAAGTTCTCCCGCATCGCCACCACGTTGTTCGCGCTCTCCGGCTCGCCGCTGTCCATGATCGTCTGCTCAAGCGGCGTAAAGCCGCTGCCGCGCATCACGACGACGATGATGTCGTCAAGCGCGTAGGTCTTGGCCCTGACCGGGCCGCGACCATAGTTCTGCCTGAGGATCCCGACGATCGACTGCGAGATCGCCGAGAGGAGATACCCGCCCTCCAGCGGAGGGCGGGCATCCTTCGAGGGCGTAACAGCAGCCGCCTCCTTTGATTTCTTCCCCACCGGCTTGTCCTCCCAGTCCGTCGACGCCACTATGTAACGTCGACCGTCCTAGATTCCGTGCGCCTGAACTCGGCTCCTGCGCACGCTTATTCTCGAGTCGACAGCAAGCGTACGCCGATTTCGACCAGATCGACGCCTCTCGGCTCAAGATAAGCCGAAAAGCCGGCTTAGTCGTGATACCTTGAACCGGTAGCGGTGCCGTACTGGGCTCATGGAGCCCGGTTGAGC
>JALYTU010000401.1 GCA_030854125.1 Actinomycetota bacterium
GTGCGATCGAGCACCGGCCAGCCCACGGCCGTGTGCACGGCGACAGCTGCCGAGAAGACGCGGCGTGCGGGAGCTGTCGGCGCGAGGCATAGGATGGCGATGTGCGCGTCCTGCTGACCAACGACGACGGCATCGAAGCTGCCGGCCTGCAGGCTCTGCGGCGGGCGCTGGCCGCACGACCCAACATCGAGCTCGCGGTGATCGCCCCCGACGGTAACCGGTCGGCGATGGCGCGCTCGATCACCACCCGCCGGCCTCTCTGGGTGCGCGAGGTCGAGTTCGACGACGGCAGCCTCGGGTATGCGACTGACGGCACTCCAGTGGACTGCGTGCGCCTGGCCAACCTGGGGCTGATCGAGGGGTTCGCGGTCGATCTCGTCGTTTCGGGAATCAATCACGGCTCAAATCTCGGCGACGACATCACCTACTCGGGGACCGTCGCGGCGGCGTTGGAGGCGATCGTGCTCGGCCTCCCCGGGATCGCCGTGTCCCAGCAGTCGCGCTCGCTGGAGCTCGATTTTCGGTCCGGCACCGGCTTTGACTTCACCGTCGCCGCCGATTTCACCGCTCGGCTGATCGACGAGCTGGAGACGGTGCCGCTTCCGCCGTCGACCCTGCTCAACATCAACGTGCCTGGAGCCCATCCCAGCGGGGTGGCGGTGGCCGGCCTGGGCAAGCGGATCTATCGCGATGAGCTCGCGCTGATGGAGGAGGATCTCGCCCACCCGGACGGCGGCCGGCGGCTGTATCGGATCTACGGCGACGCGAGCTTCGAGCGCGACGAGCAGGGCACCGATCTCGCCGCCGTCGCGGCCGGACAGATCGCCGTCACCCCGCTGCATTTCGACCTCACTGCGCGTGACGGCCTCGATGCCCTGGCCCGCCACGATCTCGCCCGGCTGATCGCGCCGGAGGTCGATCAGGTGGCGGATCCGTGAGCGTGCCCAAGGCGGCCGCGAAGCGAGCTGCCGAGCTCCGGCGCGAGCTCGAGCACCACGGTTACCGCTACTACGTCCTTGACGATCCTGAGATCGCCGACGACCAGTACGACGCGCTGCTCGACGAGCTGCGGGGACTCGAGGCCCAGTACCCGGAACTGGCCACCCCGGACTCCCCGACCCGGCGAGTCGGTGGCGAGCCGGTCTCCGACCTGGTCAAGGTCAGCCATCCCGAGCCGATGCTGTCACTCGCCAACGCCCGGTCGGGTGAGGAGCTGCGGGCTTGGATCCAGCGGATGCGCAATCACCTCGCGCGCGAGGGGATCGAGGATCCGCGGTTTCAGTACGTCGCGGAGCCCAAGATCGACGGGCTGGCGATCTCACTGCTGTATCGCGACGGCGTCTTTGAGCGGGGCGCGACCCGTGGCAACGGCGAGGTGGGCGAGGACGTCACCCACAACCTGCGCACGATCGGGTCGCTGCCGCTGCGTCTGGACATGAGGAAACCCCCGGCCCTGCTGGAGGTCCGTGGCGAGGTGTACATGTCGCTGCCCGATTTCGCCGCGCTGAACGAGCGCCGGGCGCAGGCCGGCCTGTCGACGTTCATGAACCCGCGCAACTCGGCCGCGGGCACGATCCGGCAGCTCGATCCCAAGCTTGCCGCCGACCGGCCGCTATCGCTGTGGTGTTACCAGATCGGGGTGACCGACGGGCTGACTGTGGGATCGCATTGGGAGGCGCTGGAGTGGCTCCGTGAGCACCGCTTTCCGGTCCACCCCGACGTCAAGAAGCTGACCAGCGAGGACGAACTGGTCGCCACCTGTCAGGGCTGGGAGCAGCGAAGGGGTTCGCTGGACTTCGAGATCGACGGCGTCGTGGTCAAGGTCAGCCAGTTCGAGCTCCAGCGCCGGCTGGGCGTTGTCGGCCGAGACCCGCGCTGGGCGATCGCCTGGAAGTTCCCGCCCACCACCGCGGTCACCGTCCTGCGGCAGGTGGGCTGGAACCCGGGGAAGTTCGGCGACTTGCACCCGTACGCGATGCTCGAGCCCGTCCACGTCGCCGGAGTGACGATCAAGATGGCGACGCTGCACAACGAGGAGGATCTCGCCCGCAAGGACGTCCGCGAGGGGGAGGAGGTGATCGTGCTCCGGGCCGGGGACGTGATCCCGCAGGTGCTCTCCCCCGCCCCGCACGTCGCCGAGCGCGAGGACCGTCCCGCCAGGCCGCTGCCCCCGGCGCGCTGCCCGGTGTGCGACACGCCGACGGTGAAGCCCGAGGACTCGGTGTTCACTCGGTGTCCCAACCGGGATTGCGCGGGTCGGCGCTGGCAGCTGTTGACCAGCTTCGCCGCGATCATGGACATCGACGGACTCGGCGAGAAGCTCGTCACCCTGTTCATGGACCTCGGCTGGGTGCGGACTGCGGTCGACTTCTACCGGCTCAGAGCGGATCAGATCGCCGAGCAGAGCGGCTTCGGGGAGATCTCCGCGGGCAAGCTCGTCGGCGCGATCCAGGCCTCGACGCAGCAGCCCTTCGGCCGGGTTCTGTTCGCGGTCGGCATCGAGGAGGTGGGCGGCGTGACGGGCCGCAACCTCGCGGCGCAGTTCCGATCCGTCGACGCCCTGCTCGCCGCCGATCCCGAGGCGATCGCACAGACGCCGGGCGTCGGTCCCAAGATGGCGGCCCGGATCCACGAGCAGCTGCACGACCCGATCATGGAGGCGTTGATCGCCGATCTGCGCGCGCAGGGCCTGCGCTTTGAGGAGGCGGGTCCGCCGCCGGGCGAGGGTCCCCTGGCGGGCCGGTCCCTGGTGCTCACCGGCAGCCTGCCGGGCCTGACCCGCGAGCAGGCCACGGAGATGATCCTCGGCGCCGGCGGCCGCGTCACCGGCTCGGTCTCCCGCAAGACCAGTTATCTCGTCGCGGGTGACGCCGCCGGGTCCAAGCTCGCCTCGGCGCAGCGGCTCGGCGTCTCAGTGCTCGACGAGGCGGGGCTGCGCGCGGTGCTGGCCGGGAAAGAGCCACCCGCGTCCGACGGGGCCGGCGACGATCCTCAGCCGTCGTAGCGGACGAGGGCCAGCTGCATCGCGTTCTGGATCGGGTGCGCCACGAGCGGATCGATGCTGTTCATCATGAACGCGTAGGCAAGGGTGTGCCCGTCCCGGGCACGGCAGTAGCCGACAACGTTGGAGGCGTCGAGCAGCGTACCGGTCTTGCCGCGGCAGCGTCCCTGAGCCGCGGTGCCGCGCAGCTCGTGCCTGAGCGTTCCGGTCTCGCCGGCGCGGGCCAGCGAGCTCGTGAACGCGGGGTTGGCCTGTTGCTGGTTCAGCAGCGAGACGACGTCCTGCGGAGAGCTGCGGTCATACCGTGACAGCCCCGAGCCGTCGTCCAGGCGCGGGCGCAGGTGAAACGTCGTTGCGATCGTGCTGCGCACGACGGCGGCGCCGGCGGGTGTCGTTCCGCCGGTTCCGTACCAGGCCCCAAGATCCTTGAGCAGCGTCTCGGCGAAGAAGTTGTCCGACGGGGTGTTGGTGAGGGCGAGCAGAGTCGCCATCGGCGGCGACGACAGCGCGGTCAGAGTCTGCGTCTTCTTCGACGAGCCGATGGAGGCGATCCCGTTCGGCGACCGGCAGGTGCTTCGCTTCGCGCGATCGCGCAGCGCCGAGCCAGTGCCTGGGGCCACGCTCTGCTACGTCTGGGACGCGTCGCTTCCGGTCGGCACCGCGATCGACAACGCGTTCACGCGCCGACAGCGCTACATCGTGGTCGAGAGCGGCGGCGCGCCTTCGACGCATTGGGTCGCCGAGCGGCGCGACCTGAGCGACGATTTCATGCGCGTCTTCGGCGACGAGGTGGCGCGCGTTCCACCCATCGTCGGCATCGCCATCGGCGCCGATGCCGA
>JALYTU010000402.1 GCA_030854125.1 Actinomycetota bacterium
ATGACTGGTGCCACCGGTGCGGCTGCCAAGGCAAGCTGCGGGACACCGTGACGAGGCGGTTGGCACACGAGCCGTTCGGCTGGCGGCCGACGACGCTGGTGGTCACGATCCGCCGCTACCGGTGCACCGGCTGCGGGCACGTGTGGCGACAGGACACCAGCGCCGCGGCCGAGCCTCGTGCGAAGTTGTCGCGCCGCGGGCTGCGGTGGGCGCTGGAGGGGATCGTCTGCCAGCACCTGACGGTCGCCCGTGTCGCCGAGGCGCTCGCCGTCGCGTGGAGCACCGCTAACGACGCCGTGCTGGCTGAGGGCAAGCGAGTGTTGATCAACGACCCGAACCGGTTCGACGGCGTGCGAGTCATCGGGGTCGATGAGCACGTCTGGCGGCACACCCGCCGCGGCGACAAGTACGTCACCGTGATCATCGACCTGACCCCGATCCGCGACGGGACAGGGCCTTCCCGGCTGCTGGACATGGTCGAAGGTCGATCCAAGCAGGCGTTCAAGACCTGGCTCGCCGACCGCGACGACACGTTCCGCGACGGGATCGAGGTGGTCGCGATGGACGGGTTCACCGGCTTCAAGACCGCCACCAGCGAGGAGCTCCCGGATGCGGTCACCGTGATGGATCCCTTTTATGCCGATGTCCTTGTTATGCCGATGTCTTGGTCGGCGTGCCGGGTGTGTAACGCCGGCGGCGGTCGCGAGGTCGGCATAATTCGGTGGTTCGGTTGACGCTGGTCTCTCCATTACTGGAGAGCGGAATCTGTCAACCTCTTTGAGGCACCGTTCAGATCGATTTACTGAGTGGTCTCCTCGCTGTCGCAGGGTGGGTTGATCCAGGAGTCGGTGGGTAACGCTGGCGGTTGGGGTGGTTTGCGGACGAACCGTTCGGGGTGAGCTGCGAATGCGTCGGTGAGCACGCCGGCGCGTTTGTCGCGCACGGCTTCGGCGGTGCCGTAGTGGACGTCGGCGGGGACGTGCAGGCCTAGGCCGGTGTGGCGGTGTTCGTCGTTGTACCAGGCGAAGAAACGCTGGCAGTGCGCCCGGGCGGCCTCGATGTTGGCGAAGCGGGCGGGGAAGTCGGGCCGGTATTTCAGGGTCTTGAACTGGGCCTCGCTGAACGGGTTGTCGTCCGAGACGTGGGGTCGGGAGTGGGACTGGGTGACGCCCAGATCGGCGAGTAGGAACGCCACAGGTTTGGAGGTCATCGAGGAGCCGCGGTCGGCGTGCAGGGTCAGCTGATCACGTCCGATGCCCTGCTTGGCGAGGGTTTGTTTGATCAGCAGTTCGGCCAGCGGCCCGGATTCGCGGGAGGCGACCATCCAGCCCACGACGTAACGGGAGTAGATGTCGAGGATCACGTAGAGGTAGTAGTAGGTCCACTTCACCGGACCGCGCAGCTTCGTGATGTCCCACGAGTAGACCTGGTTCGGTTCGGTGGCGACCAGTTCGGGTTTGACCTTCGCCGGATGCGTCGCCTGCGCTCGACGTTCGCGGGTCTCGCCCGCGCGACGCAGCAGCCGGTAGAACGTCGAGATCGAGCCGAGGTAGCGGCCCTCGTCGAGCAGGATCGCCCACACCTCGCTCGGGGAGAGGTCGACGAAACGATCACTGTGCAGCTCGGTGAGGATCGCCTGCTGCTCAGCCTCGCTCAGCGCCCGTGGCTGGGGCCGGTCGCGGTGCGGGACTGGTGCCGGACGCGCCGGCGCACGACTTGCGCGGTGACGGCGGTAGAAGCCGGCCTGGGCGACACCGAGCGCATCGCACGCGGCCCGCACCCCGATCGTGGGGGCGAGCTCGGCCACGGCGGCGTCGCTCACCTCGGTGACCCGTCGCCGGGATTCGGCTCCGCGCCCTCGGAGATCGTCTCCAAGAGCGCGTGCAATTTTCCCTGCACCTCGACCACGAAGCGGGCCTTGGCCAGCTCCTGCTCCAACTGCCGCTTCTCCCGCTCGAGGCGGGCGATCCGCTCGGCCTGCGGATCACGCCGCCGACGCCCGCGTGGCGCTTTCAGTCCCTGCAGAGCGCCGGCGTCGCGGGCGCGGCGCCACTCGATCACGTGGCTGGAGTACAGCCCCTCACGGCGCAGCACCGCACCCTTCTCACCATCCGGCGCGGCGTCGTACTCGGCCACGACGTCGAGCTTGTACTGCGCCGTGAACGTCCTGCGCCGAGCCCGCTCGGGCACCTCCGGATCTGGACGTTGTCCTCCAGCATCAGACACCCGACCAGGATCTTCGATCCCGGTCGCTCGGTCCAACATCGTCACTTTGCTTGTCATTTCGGGGAGTCTCCATCCCCGCCCTCGGGTCGCTAATTATCAGGGGGCGGCTGCCTCAACTCAGGTTGACAGAGAGGGGAGGAGCAGGGCATGCACAGTATTCCGGAGCCAGCGAAGGTTCGGTTCGGCGGTCCGTTGACGCCGTTCGCGGCGGGGTTGGTGCAGGAGCTGTCGTCGTTGGGTTACGCGCCGACGTCAGCGACGAACCAGATGCAGCTCGCGGCGCACCTGTCGCGATGGCTCGATCGCGTGGGCGTCGGTCCGCACGATCTGACTGAGGTCCTGCTGGATGACTTCCTGGCCGAGCGTCGACGCGACTACACGAATCACTATTCACGTCGGGCGCTCGGTCCGATGCTCGGCTACCTGCGCGGCATCGGCGTGGTGCCGCAGAGCGTGGAGGTGGCGCCGGCGTCCCCGGCGGATGTGCTGCTGGTGCAGTTCGGTCGATACCTCACGGGTCAGCGGGGGTTGTCGACGCCGGTGGTGACGGCCTATCTGCATTGGGTTCGGCCGTTCGTCGAGCAAGTGTTGTGCCCGGTAGGCGCAGAAGTGCCTCGCGATGTCAGCGCCGTCGAGTTGGCTCGTTTCCTCGCTGATCGGTTGCCGGCGATGCCACGCAAGTCGGCCCAGATGACGGCGAGCGCGCTGCGATCGCTGCTGCGTTTCCTGCACGCCGCGGCGATCGTGTCGGACAACCTGGTCGATGCGGTTCCCCCGGTCGCTTCCTGGCGGCTGTCCGGGCTTCCGCAGGCACTGTCACCGCGAGACGTCGAGGCGTTGCTGGAGGCGTGCGGCGCGACGGAGCAGGTGGCACGACGCGACCGAGCCGTGATCACGCTGATGCGGCGGCTGGGGCTTCGCTGCGCCGAGGTAGCCGCTTTGCGCCTGGACGACATCGACTGGATCAACGCGACGCTGACCGTGGCAGGCAAGTCCGGCCGCGTGGACCGGATGCCGCTGCCGGTCGACGTCGGTGAGGCCCTGGTGGATTATCTGCGCCACGGGCGGCCCGAGACCGGCCAGCGATGCGTGTTCCTCCGCGCTGTCGCCCCGTTCACGCCACTGCGCTCGAGCAGCGTGAGCTGCATCGTTGCGCGGGCGGCACGGCGGGCCGGGCTCGGCACGATCCACGGCCACCGGCTTCGGCATACGGCCGCGACCGAGACGCTGAACGCGGGTGCGGGCTTGGAAGAGGTAGCGCAGTTGATGCGCCACGCAGGGGTGGCCACCACGGTTATCTACGCCAAGACCGATCAGAAGCGGCTCAGCGCGCTGGCCCGCCCTTGGCCGAGCCTGGACAGTGTCTGATGCCCGGCCAGGCGGCGGCCCCGCCCCCGTTGCGCGAACTGATAGCCGACTACCTGCGCACGCGTCGAGCGTTGGGCTACAAACTCGAAGGCACCGAACGATTGCTGTTCGCGTTCGCGGACTACCTGCAAGCCCAGGCAGCGGATTCGGTCAGTGTCGAGCACGCCGTCGCGTTCGCGACGGCACCGGCAGCAGCGTCGCCGCGGTGGCAGGCGCTGCGCCTGTCAGCGATCCGGCTGTTCGCTC
>JALYTU010000403.1 GCA_030854125.1 Actinomycetota bacterium
AGCTGCAGCTGTCCAACCGCCATGAGCTGACCCGATGGGCGGTCGACCGGAGAATGGTGTGAGGCCTCAGTCGATCACCGTGACGTACGCGCCCACCAGCTCTGCCGTCTGCTGGTCGACACCCCCCGCGCGCCGCTCGCCGTGGCCATCCTGGAACCGCGCGAAGGACGCCATCGAGGAGATCGGGTTGACCTCGTCGTCGCGGTGGTTGTGGAACGAGACGTGCACGAAGGAGTCGTCGGCGAGTCGCAACACCAGGTAGCTCACGTTGTCCGGGGCGGTCTCCGCGAGCTCAGCGAACACCGCCTCCACGCGGCGCTGGTTCTCGTCCGCGGCGTCCGCAGACCTGGTCGCGTACCGGATGACCAACCTCTTCTCCATCGTCGCTCCTCTGCTGGTGAACCCCGACGTTGTCGCCGGCGAAATCGGCGGTGCAGCCGCTACGGCGCGGCGGGCACCCTGGACTCTGCTTCCCGCTTCAGCCCGGTGGCGAACTGTTCGAACGATGGGCCGAGGTCGGGGATCGACCGCCAGATCATCGGCAACAGCGGCCCGCGGTACTCCTCGCGCATGGTGAACCGGTTGGCTCCGTTGCCGAGGGGGTCAATGGTGTAGGTGCGGACGCCGCTGAAGAGCCCCAGCGGCATGCCACCCGACCACACCATGCGGCGACCGGGGTCGAACGCGGTCACCGTCACCGGGAACGCGCGGCCCGGGTTGGCCTTGACGTGCACGGTGATCTTCTGCCCGGGTGCGATGGCGCCGTCGACGCGCTCCACGCCTGAGTCCCACCGAGAGAGGCCCGGTCCGTCGATCGGGACGGCCCAGATGGTTTCCGGAGCCGCCTGGATGTCGGCGGTGGCTTCGTAGAACTTCATCCCTCTCTCCCACTGAATGCCGGATGACCACGGCTCCGATGAGCATCGGTAACCTGCGCGTTACCGTAACACAGGAGTTACCATCGAGCGCATGAGCACACGCCTCTCCCCCGCCGGTGACCCGTTCGAGGCCCTGGGAAACCCTCATCGACGCGCCATCGTCGAGCTGCTCGCGACACGACCGCGCTCGGTGCAGGAGCTGGCCGACCACCTCCCCATCAGCAGGCCGGCCGTGTCACGACACCTGCGCCTGCTGAGCGCCGCCGGGCTGGTCAGCGACGAGCGTGTCGGCACGCGCAGCCTCTACCGCCTGCACGAGGCCGGGCTCTCCTCGGTCCGCGGATATCTCGAGGAGGTGTGGGGCAGCGCAGCCGCTCGGTTCCGCCTCTTCGCGGAGAACACAGCGCACACGGACGACCGGTGATCGAGCCGCTGCAGCTGTCGTTCGAGGTCGCCTGCGATGCCGGCCATGCCTTCGATGTCTGGACGCGGGACATCGCGTCGTGGTGGCCCCCCGACCACACGGTGTCCGGCGAGCGGGGAACCACGGTGATCCTCGAGCGACGCTTGGGCGGGAGGATCTTCGAGCGCACCTCCACCGGGCAGGAGAGCGACTGGGGCGAGATCACCGCGTGGGATCCGCCGGCGCGGCTCGCCTACGCATGGCACATCGGCGCCGATCGCGCCGACGCCACCGACGTCGAGATCGCGTTCGTGGCGGTTTCGGACTTGCTGACCCGAGTCGAGGTGGTGCACCGCGGCTGGGAGCGCCTCGGCACACAGCGCGGGCAGGAGCGGCGCAACGCCAACCGGATCGGCTGGGATCGCGTCATTCCTGCGTACCGCGAACGGTGCGAGACACCCCGAGCGAGCTGAGCGGGCGCTCAGCCCGCGGTCACTTCGGCTGCGGGACGATGCGGATGTAGGGCTTCGGCTCCTTCCAGGTTCCGAAGATCTCCTTGGCCTGCTCGTTGGAGACGGAGCCGGCGATGATCACGTCCTCACCGTAGTGCCAGTTCACCGGCGTGGCGACCTTGTGCTTGGCGGTGAGCTGCAGCGAGTCGATGACCCGCAGCACCTCGTCGAAGTTGCGCCCCGTGGTCATCGGGTAGACCAGGATCAGCTTGATCTTCTTGTCGGGGCCGATGACGAAGACGTTGCGTACGGTCTGGTTGTCTGCCGGCGTGCGCGCCGCCGGGTCGCCGCTGACGGCGGCTCCGAGCATCTCGTAGGCCTGGGCGACCTTGAAGTCGCTGTCGCCGATGATCGGGTAGTTGGGAGCCGTTCCCTGCGTCTCCTCGATGTCCTTCGCCCACGCCGAGTGCTTCTCCACCGGGTCGACAGAGAGGCCGATGATCTTCACGCCCCTGCGGTCGAACTCGGGCTTGATCTTGGCCATGTAGCCGAGCTCGGTCGTGCAGATGGGGGTGAAGTTCTTGGGGTGCGAGAAGAGCACCGCCCACGAGTCGCCGATCCAGTCGTGGAAGTGGATCGGTCCCTCCGTGGTCTGCGCTTCGAAGTCGGGTGCCGTGTCTCCGAGACTCAGGGTCATCGCGCCTCTCCCGTTGGGGTCCGTGGTCGGGTGCCCATTCCTCGATTCGGGTCACCCGCGTGGACGATCCAGTGTACAGAGGGGCTCGATCGAGGCGGCGCGGCCTCCCCCTCGGGTCAGACCGCCGCCAGAACCGGTTCCCCCGGTGCCGGCTCGACCGCCCTCCGGTCACCGCCGCGATCGCGGCGATCGCCTTGCAACTCATCGCCGACGCGATCAGCCCAGGCATCGATTGCCGGCCAGTCGCGGAAGTCTCCGTACGGTGCCTTGACGCCCTTGATCACGAGCCGCTCACCGATCGACAGTGCGCCGCGATCGAGACAGCCGGCGAACACCTCATGGCCACGGAAGCCGGGCGCAGTCTCGAACTCCGCGATCTCCTTGGGCGCTGAGAGGTCCTTGCGGCCGACCGGTCCGCTGCTGAACAGCCACAGCGGACGTGTGGCCAGGACGTCCTTGTGGGCACGGACGAACTCCGACGCCTCCTTCCGCCAGGTGCCGAAGTAGACCGCGCTGCCGATGACGACCGCCGTCCAGACCGCGATGTCGTCGACCTCAGCCAGGGAGCGCGCGTCGGCCGCGACGCCGCGGCTGCGCAACCGCACCGCGATGCGCTCCGCGATCGCGCGGGTCGCGCCGTGCTACGATGCGTAGGCGACGAGCACCGGGTCGTACGCATCGCCTGTCATGTCCAGTGCATCCCGGTTGTTGCTGTCAACAGTCATCGCTCACGCTCCTTACACATTGAGATCTCGTTCACAGACCCGCGCCACCGAGCGCCCGCCCGATGAGAGCGGTCACGGCCATCGCCAATCCACCGCCGAGCACCACACGGAGAGCAGCGCGGCCGCGGTGCCCGCCTCCGGTGTGGGCACCGCCGACACCCAGCAGCGCGAGCACGATGAGCGCGACCACCGCGATCACCGGGATGCTCAGTCGTGCGGGGGTGATCAGTGCGGCGAGGATCGGCGCCGCCGCGCCCACGGCGAAGCTGGCGGCGGACACGATGCCCGCCTGCAGCGGCCGAGCGCGGCCGTGGTCCGTGAAGCCGAACTCGTCGCGCAGATGCGCGGCCAGCGCGTCATGGGCGCTGAGCTGCTCAGCCACCTCCCCCGCAAGCGACGGTTCCAGGCCCCGGCTCACGTACAGGGCAGTCAGCTCGGCGAGCTCGTAGGCAGGGTCGCGGTGGTGCTCACGGATCTCGAGCTCCACCTCCGCCCTCTCCGCGTCCCGCTGGGAGCTGACCGACACATACTCGCCGGCGGCCATCGACAACGACCCGGCCACCAGGCCGGCCAGCCCGGCCACCACCACCGCCGACCCGGGCGCGCTCGACGCCCCGACGCCGATCATCAGGCTCGCTGTCGCCACGATGCCGTCGTCGGCCCCGAGAACGGCGGCCCGCAGCC
>JALYTU010000404.1 GCA_030854125.1 Actinomycetota bacterium
CGCCTCAGACGCGCTTCCAACGTAGATCAGGAAGGCATTTGACTGGTCCGACGCCGTGCTGGCCGCCCGTGCGGCCGGCTTGTTCTCGATATAACGATCATCGGCTATGAGGACGGCTTCCAGGTCACGGACAATCTCATCGTCCGGAGGAATGAGTCCACTCTCGTACAGCTTGTGCGCGATGACGCTGTGCTCGTAGTTCCGTCCCAGGTTGGCGTTCGTCTTGAGGTCAACCGCAGAATCGAGCCGGAAGCCGACAGCTTCGAGCTCAGGTGACTGGCGGCGCACCTCGAACGCGACGGACTCCAGGTGAGCGACCATCGCTGCCCGACCAAGTTTGCCTGGCTCGGTGACCCCTTGGGCCAGCGTCAGGTAGGCGCCCGAAAGATCCTCGCGGAACAGGAGCACCGGGTAGACGCCGCGTTGGGTCGTTCTCGTCTCTCTCGCGTCCAGAAACGAGACCCAGGGGATGCGTGACCAGTTGCCCCGGCCGGCAGACCATCGCGCTGACACTGTCGGACGCGAGGCGACTGGAAGCGCGGTGTCAAACGTATCGTTGAGCTCTTCGAACGCGGTCCAGATCTCGGCGTTGGACCCGAACGGTCCAGACCGCGCGGAGCCGGACTCGTCAAGGATTCGTTGGATCCCGTCTCGGAGATCGGAGCCTAGCCGCGCCATGGCATCGGTCGGGTCGTCGATCAATCGAGCCCCGCGCCATATCTGGCCAAGAACGCTGCGTGACCTATTCCATCGCTTCTCGCGATTGACGTGTGTCTGAGTCTTTTTCCGAAATCTGGGCGTGTAATTCGCAGCCAGTTCGGGGGGTCGTCATGGGGTAGTGGATTGATGGTAGTGCAGGGTTGGTGGCGTGGTTAGCTACGCCGGCGCGGCCGGTCAAGGCCACCACTGCGCGGCCGGCTGCGCTGGGCCCTGTCGGGCTGGGCTTGACAGTCCGCGCCAGCTTCGCTGATGGGCTGGTGAGGTCGGCAGCAGAGCTGCCGAGGGCCATGACAGGGCCGCTGAGAGCTCGGCGGGCTCGATTTGGGCGGTCGCGGCGAGAACCGGCGCGTTGTGCGGCCCTCTGCGGCTCTTCGGCGAGGCGGGCAAGGTGATCGGTCGCCCGCTGTTGGCGGTTTGGGGGCGTCGTCGTCATCCGATCAGCCTCGGGTGGGTGCCGCGGTTGTAGGCCAGGCGCTGCTCTCGGGCGCGCGCGAGGCCGGCGCGGCGGGCTTGACGGATCGCGGCCCCGCGGCCCTCGTGCTCGTCGTCGGGGGTCACGTAGCCGATGCCGGCGTGCAGGCGCACCCGGTTGTACTGCTCGCGTACGGCGTCGAGCTCGCGTGATAGGTCGGCCGGGTCCTGTAGCGCGCACAGGTACGGCCACTCGTACTTGACGTGGCCGAACAGCGACTCGATGTGGGCCTGATCGGTCGGCGTCCCGGGGCGGCCATAGTGGGTCGCGATCGCGTGCAGAGCCATAAACTCGCGGGTCGAGCCCGACCTCATCTGGGCGCCGTTGTCTGACACTGAGAGCAGGATCGGCGCAAGCTCGTCCTCCTGCTCGCCGGCCGCGTGCTCGTCGATCAGCGAGAGGATCACGTCTAACAGGCCCTCGCGCTCGAGCGCGCGCGTGAACAGCACCTGGACCTGCACGTCGGTCGCCTCGGGACAGAGCATCGTCTCGATCCACTTGCGCGAGACGAGGTCGAGGATCGCCAGCGCGCTCGTGCCGGCCTGCGGAAACTCGCTGAAGTCATAGCCCCACACCTGACGGGGCTTGTACTGGACCCATTCGGGCCACGGACGCTTGAGCGACTTCTGCCGCGGCGGGCGCCAGGGCAGCGCCCGGCCGTGCTCGAGCAGCACCCGCAGCACCGTCGAGGGCGACACCCACACGCGCCCAAGATAAGAGCCGCGGTGCGCGAGCTTGCGGTGCGAGCCGTCGATCTCGCCCCACTGATCGGCGAGCCCCAGGATCGCATCGACCTCCTCCGGGCGCAGCGCGTGCACCGGCGTGCCGCCCGGCTTGCGGTCAGCCAAAGCACCGGCGGCGGCGCGCTTTTGCCAGTAGCGGGCGCGCCGCTCGCCCAAGCCGAGCACCCCGCACGCCCGCCCAAAGCCCCAGCCCGCCCCGGTCGCCTGCGCGATCAGCTCCAAAAGCCGCGCCTTGACCGCCACCTCGACACGAGCTGGAACGCGGCCTACCAGCCCAAGCGCGCTTTTCCCCGCAACGCCACCAGCTCGATCGCCTGCTCCTTGACCGTCTCCTCCAACCTGGCGATCTCCGCCCGCGCCGCCGCCAACTCCGCGTCCACAGCCCCACGAGCCCCGCCACCAGGCTTGGAGCTGGCCAGCGCCGTCAACGCGCCCTCGCGCCCGACGCGACAGATCCGCACGATCGTCGTCGGATCCACCCCCCAACGCTCGGCCGCCTGGCGCTGCGTCAGCTCCCCCGTCAACAACTGCAGCCAGATCTGCAGCTTCTCCTCCGCGCTCAGCACCCGCTTGCGGCGCCCACCACGACGGCTGACATCCTGTAGTTCGGACATGCTTCTCCTCGCGCCCGTCTGACCCCCTCACAGCATCGTTGCACACGCAACGAGATGGCGTAACAAAACGGCGAATTTCGGAAACGAACTCAGACGCATAACAAAGCGGTTCATTGGTTCGCCTTGGTGGCATGGCTGTTGGTGGCGTTTCTCCGACGTCGCGTGTGCTCGAACTGGAGCACTGGGCGCGGTGGCCGGCCGCGAGTCTTCGCGGCGGGTGATTGAGTCGCGGAGCGCCCTGACGGTCTTGCCGCCGGGGTTGAGCCAGTAGGGCTGAGCGCCGGCGGGGTTCCGCCGGCGCTGGACGCGCGGTTCAGAAGTCGATGTCGTCATCGCTGTTCTGCTCGGCTGTGGTGGTCTGCTGGTCGCTGTCGGGGCGTCCGCCGAACTGGACGCGGCCGATGATGTGGTGGCGGCTGCGGCGGGTGCCGTCATCGGCCTCCCATTCGCGGTAGACGAGCCGGCCGGTGACCGCGACGGCGCGGCCCTTGGCGAGGTACTTCGGCGCAGGTCCTTGAGTTGCAGTGCCCGTCCCGAGCTGTTCGCACGTATCCGGTTCGCCCCCACGGCCATGTCGCACGCCTCCCGTTTCAAATGGCTGTCGATCGTCCCGCACCGTAGACCACAACGCCGACGGCTTCGCCCAGTTCTCGGGCGACACCGCTTCGTCTCGGCGCAGGCATCCAGCCAGCGCCGCTCGTCGCATCCGGCTACGTGCGGACGCGAGTGGTCAGACTCGATTCCGACCGATGCACTCGACGAGGCTGTCGAAGCGGCGACCGCGACTGAGCGCACACCGCAGCGGTCGAGCGCGGAGACCATGCCGGGCATCCGTACCCGGCTGAAACATCGCGCACGGCGAGCGTCGGGCCGACGCAGCCATCAGGGTCCTGCGGAAAGACAGGTTGACGCGCGCGGACACGAACGCAGCGACCGAGCATCCGTGCTTGGTGAGTTTCCCGCGCGCGGACACCGTGCGGCTCTGAAGCCCACCATGAGGACCGGGTTGCCGGTCACAATCGGTTCGAGCGGTCGGATAGCGGAGAGCCCGGGATCGACCTCTGATCGGATCGCGACAGCAAGCATTCCGGTCATCGCGCAGCCCCTGGGACGGTGCCCGGGAGCGTGACGCTCTCGATCGCGTCGCGCAGCCGCGAGCGTGACGTGCGCGCATAGCGGCGGGTGGACTCGACCTGAGCGTGGCCGAGGACCATCTGCACCTCATCCAGCGACCGGCCCGACTCGACCAGCTCGGTCGCGAGCCCGTGACGGAACTGGTGCGGCGT
>JALYTU010000405.1 GCA_030854125.1 Actinomycetota bacterium
CTTGCGGGCCTCCGAACCGTCCTCGTACCAGCCGTTGGCGGCCACCCATCCGAGGTGGGTCTCCAGCAGCTGGCCGACGTTCATCCGGCTCGGTACGCCGAGCGGGTTGAGGATCACATCCACCGGCGTTCCGTCCTCCAGGAACGGCATGTCCTGCTGGTCGACGATCTTGGAGATGACGCCCTTGTTGCCGTGGCGGCCCGCGAGCTTGTCGCCCTCGGAGATCTTGCGCTTCTTGGCCACGAACACGCGCACCAGGTCGTTGACACCCGGCGGCAGATCATCACCGGCGTCGCGGCTGAAGGTCATGACGTCGATGACGACGCCACCCTCGCCGTGGGGCACCTTCAGCGACGTGTCGCGGACCTCGCGCGCCTTCTCCTTGAAGATCGCCCGGATCAGCTTCTCCTCGGCGGTCAGCTCGGTTTCACCCTTGGGCGTCACCTTGCCGACCAGTAGGTCGCCCGAGACCACCTCGGCCCCGATGCGGACGATGCCGCGATCGTCGAGGTTGCGCAGCGACTCCTCCGAGCGGTTCGGGATGTCGCGGGTGATCTCCTCGTCGCCCAGCTTGGTCGTGCGGGCGTCGATCTCGTATTCCTCGATGTGGATCGAGGTGAGCTCGTCGTCCTGCACGAGGCGCTTGGACAGGATGATCGCGTCCTCGAAGTTGTAGCCCTCCCAGGACATGAAGGCGACGAGCAGGTTCTTGCCCAGCGCCATCTCCCCCATGTCGCTCGCCGAGCCATCGGCCAGAACGTCACCCGAGGCGACCTCCGTGCCGACCTTGACGATCGGCTTCTGGTGGATCAGCGTCCCCTGGTTGGAGCGCATGAACTTCTGCAGCGGGTACTCCTCCGCCCCGTCCTTGCCCTCGACGATGACCTGCTCGGCGTCAACGTAGGCGACGGTGCCCTCCGTGCGGGAGATGGCGACGTCACCGGTGTCGATCGCCGCGCGCCGCTCCATCCCGGTTCCGACCAGCGGTGCGTCGGTGACCAGCAGCGGAACCGCCTGGCGCTGCATGTTGGAGCCCATCAGGGCGCGGTTGGCGTCATCGTGCTCGAGGAACGGGATCATCGCCGTGGCGACGGACCAGATCTGCTCGGGCGAGACGTCGATCAGATCGACCTCCTGCGCGGTGACCGTCACGTACTGACCGGCCTGCGTGCGGCAGAGGATGTCCTCGCCGATAAGCTTGCCGGCGTCATTGACCGGCGTGTCGGCCTGAGCGATGATCCGCTCCTCTTCCTGCGTGGCATCCATGCGGATGACCTCGCCGGTGAGCTGGCCGTTCTTGACCACCCGGTACGGGGTCGTGACGAACCCGTGCTCGGAGATCTCGGCGTAGGAGGACAGCGACCCGATCAGGCCGATGTTCGGACCCTCGGGCGTCTCGATCGGGCACATGCGCCCGTAATGGGTCGGGTGCACGTCGCGCACCTCGATCGGGGCGCGCTCGCGGGTCAGACCACCGGCGCCCAGGGCGCTCAGGCGCCGCCGGTGCGTCAGCCCCGACAACGAGTTGGTCTGATCCATGAACTGCGACAGCTGGCTGGAGCCGAAGAACTCCTTCAGCGCGGCGACGACGGGACGGATGTTGACGATCGTCTGCGGGGTGATCGTGTCGGCGTCCTCGGTGGTGAGCCGTTCACGCACCACGCGCTCCATCCGGTACAGGCCGATCCGGAACGCCTCCTGGATCAGCTCGCCGACCGTCCGCAGGCGGCGGTTGCCGAAGTGCTCGTACTCGTCCAGGTGATCCTGGATCGGCTCGCGCGGCATCGAGACCGCCTCGGCCGCGTAGTCGGCCTTGGCGTCCTCGGGAAGCTCCTCGGACATGCCGAGCAGGCGCGGCAGCGAGACGAGCTCCTTGACCAGGGCGATGATGTCGTCATGGGTCAGGGTGCGCGTGTCGAGGTCGATGTCGAGACCGAGCCGCGAGTTGAGCTTGTAGCGTCCGACGCGCGTCAGGTCGTAGCGCTTGGGGTCGAAGAACAGCTGGTTGAGCAGGGCGCGGGCGGCGTCGATCGACGGCGGCTCGCCGGGGCGCTGCTTCTTGAACAGCTCGATCAGCGCGCCCTCTTCGGTGCGGGTGACCTCCGGGTCGGCGTCGACCGTGTTGCGGATGTAGAGGCTGTTCTCGAAGAGGTTGACGATCTCCTCGTCCTCGGCGTAGCCCATCGCGCGCAGCAGCACCGTGACCGGCAGCTTGCGCTTACGATCGATGCGGACGTAGACGCGGCCCTTCTTGTCGATCTCGAGCTCCAGCCACGAGCCGCGAGCCGGCATCAGGTTGGCGATGAAGACCTGCTTCTCGCGGTCCTTGGGCTCCATCACGTAGGCGCCGGGTGAGCGGACGAGCTGCGTGACGACGACGCGCTCGGTGCCGTTGATGATGAACGTCCCCCGCTCGGTCATCCAGGGGAAGTCCCCCATGAATACGGACTGCTCGCGGATCTCGCCCGTCTCGCGGTTGATGAATGCCACCGTGACGGTCAACGGACGGGAATAGGTCAGATCCTTTTCGCGACACTGCTCCAGGCTCGCGACGGGCTCATCGAACGAGAATGCGCCGAACTGGACGGCGAGGTTGCCGGTGTAGTCCTCGATCGGGGAGATGTCATCGATCGTTTCGCGTAGGCCGCCACCTTCGGTATCGGTCAGCCAGGCAAAGGATTTGCGCTGGATATCAATCAGGTTGGGGACTTCAAGGACCTTGTTCAGACGCGCGAAACTGCGGCGCGTCCGGGGGGCATGAGCGGTTGCCAAGGCGACGACTCCTCGGGGCGATCGGGAGGGCGAGAGCGGCGCGGCGCGGGCCAGAAGGCTCACGAGAGCGCGACCAGCAAAGATAGCACAGGGCATTAGTGCCCAGTGGAGGACCGCTCAGCTCTCACGGACCCCGCCCTCGGTGACCGCGTATGTGGCGCGGTACCGCATCATCGGGCGGCTACGACTATTGGCTGACCCGGCGCAGTGTAGGGACCGGCGCGGATTTCCACAAGCCGGGGGCGATCGCCGTCGGCTGGGGTCTCCGAGGCCTACTAAACCGCCCCGGCGTGCAGGAACCGGGGCGGTCAGCGATCGGATGGGCATCGGGATCGGCCGCATCGGGATTCGTGCTCAGACGGCTCACGTCAGGGCGCGCTCCCGGCCCGGACCCTGGAGGCATGACCGCTGCCACGGCGCGGACTTCTTCCATCGCCTTGCTCACTCCGACGGATCGTGCTGGCTATGGGTCGCCTCAGACCACAAATCCAGCACGCCGCGTTGGGGTGCTCCGAGCTTGGGAAGAATTGCTTGTTACCGGCACGACCGACGAACGAATTGCGCAGGTCGCCTCGCGTCGGCGCGGACGGGTATCCAGGCGCCAGCTGCTCGCCCCCGGGCCTGAGCGACACCCAGATCAGCAGGTGCGTCGCGCGTGGTCAGCTGCGCGGGCCGCCGGCGCGTCGGCACGGTTAACGCGAAACGCGCCCCACACCCGAAGGTGGGGAGCGCGCCGCGCAGAGAACTCAAAGATGCGGCTGACGGCCGCGACGAACTACTTGAGCTCGACGCTCCCACCGGCCTCCTCGAGGTCAGCCTTGAGCTTGTCGGCCTCCGTTTTCTCGAGGCCCTCCTTGATCGGCTTCGGAGCCTCGTCGACGAGTGCCTTGGCCTCCTTGAGACCGAGACCCGTGGCCGCGCGGACGACCTTGATGACCTGGATCTTCTTCTCACCGGCCGCGGTCAGGACGACGTCGAACGCCGACTGCTCCTCTTCGGCGGCTGCGCCATCGTCACCGGCGCCGGCACCCGGGGCGGGCGCCTGAGCGACC
>JALYTU010000406.1 GCA_030854125.1 Actinomycetota bacterium
CGCGGCCGGTGTGTCGGTCACCCGGCCGCGGGGCACGATCTACGTGTGGGCGCCGGTCCCCGACGGCTTTGCCGACGCGGCGGCCTACTGCGAGCACGTCCTCGAGCGGGCCGGCGTCGTCATCTCTCCGGGCGGCGCCTACGGGCCGCACGGCGAGGGGTTCTTCCGGATCTCGCTGACCACGCCCGACGAGCGGTTGCTGGAGGCCGTGCAGCGCCTCTCGCGGCTGTAGCGCGGCCTGGCGCCTGGCCGGGCCGCGGCTACCATTGCCGGAGTGCCGGACACGCCGACCCCGCCGCGGCCGCACCCGTCGCGCAACGGCCATCAGCAGCGGCCCAAGGGCCGTGCCCGTCAGCGCGCCTTGATGATCGCCGCGGTGCCCGCCGGCGAGGACGAGCACCTGGACGAGCTCAGAGAGCTGCTGAGAACGGCGGGCGTGGCCGCAGCCGGAGAGATGGTGCAGCGTCGCGAGACCCCGCATCCCAACACCTATTTGGGCCCGGGCAAGCTGGAGGAGCTCAAGGCGGCGATCGCCGCGCAGGACGCCAATCTCGTCGCCTCCGATGATGAGCTCTCCCCCCGCCAGGAGCGCAACCTCGAGGCGGCGATCGGCGTGCCGGTGATCGACCGCACCGCGATCATCCTGGACATCTTCGCCGACCACGCACACAGCGCCGAGGGCAAGCTGCAGGTCGAGCTCGCCCAGCTGGAGTACAACCTCGCGCGGATGCGGGGGCTGTGGTCGCACCTGGAGCGCCTGGGGGGCGGGATCGGTACCCGCGGGCCTGGCGAGACGCAGATCGAGACCGACCGCCGCCTGGCGCGCGACCGCATCGCCGCCCTCAAGCGCCGGCTGGCCCACGTGCGCTCGACGCGGTCGGTGATGCGGGCTGAGCGCGAGCGCGCGCAGATGCCCCAGGTCGCCCTGGCCGGCTACACAAACGCCGGAAAGTCGACGCTGCTCAACGCGCTCACCGGAGCCACGGTGCCCGTTCGCGACCGCCTGTTCCACACCCTGGACCCGACCACCCGGGTGATGCGCGCCGGTGGGCGCGACTACCTGCTGACCGACACGGTCGGTTTCATCCGCAAGCTGCCCCATCAACTCGTCGATGCCTTCGGCGCCACGCTGGAGGAGACCCGCCGTGCCGATCTCGTTCTCCACGTTGTCGATGCGTCGGCCTCCGAGGAGGAGCTGGCCGCGATGGTCCGGGCGGTCGAGGACGTTCTCCAGGAGATCGCCGCCGACGTGGCGCCGCGCCTGCTCGTGCTCGCCAAGGCCGATCAGCTCGACGCCGAGCGCCGTGCCGAGCTCTCACACCGCCACCCCGATGCAGCCCTGGTGTCGGCGTCCAGCGGCGAGGGGATCACCGAGCTGATTGAACGCATCATCACCGAGTTTGAGCGTCGACTGTCGGCGTTTGAGTTGCTGCTGCCCTATGACGAAGGCGGCCGGCTGGCTGAGCTGCACGAGCTTGCCGGCGATCTCGAGCGCGAGGACACGCCGGACGGGGTCCGGGTCATGGTTCGGCTGCCGGCCCCGATCGGCGCCCGCTTCGCCCCGTTCGTGCTCGATCCCAAGCCCGCCGCGGAATGAGCCTGCGCTTCGCGCGTCTGGATCCGCGCGCGCAGCTGCCCACCCGGGCGCATCCGGGGGATGCCGGGCTGGACCTCCACGCGCTGGAGGCGGTCACGCTGGCGCCGGGAGCGCGCGCATCCGTGCCCACCGGCCTCGCGGTGCAGATCCCGGACGGGCAGGCGGGACTGGTGCTGCCGCGCTCAGGCCTGGCCGCGCGGCACGGAGTGACGATCGTCAACGCTCCGGGATTGATCGATTCGGGATATCGCGGCGAGCTGCGGGTGTTGCTGCTCAACACCGATCCGCAGACCCCGTTTGCGGTGCAGGCCGGAGACCGGATCGCCCAGCTCGTGCTCGTGGTGATCGAAGCGCCCGAGCCCGTCGAGGTTGGGTCACTCACCGACAGTGTGCGCGGCGTGGGTGGCTTCGGCTCCAGCGGCGTGCGCTGAGCAGCTCCGGCTGCAGGGCCCGGGACGGTCACGGCTGCGGTCGGACGACGCCTGTCAGGACCCCGGAGGGATGACCCCGTGGGTCTCCAGGAAGGTTTGCGCCACGACGTTGGGATCCTCGCCGGCGACGTCGACCGCCTGGTTGAGCGCGCGCATCACGTCGGTGGTCAGCAGCGCACTGACCCGATCCACGGTGACGCCGAACATCGGCCCCTCCGCGGTCAGGGCCTTCTGGGAGACGACCGGCACAGCGTTGCCCCAGCCGAACGTGTTGCGGGGGTCAGCGAGGACGGTGTAGTCGCCGCTGGCCAGCTGTCCGTCGGTCGTCATGACCCAGGAGACCTGGATGGTTGCGTCGTTGAGGGCTGTGTACTGATCGCCGATGCCCATGCTCTTGAAGGTGCGTACGTGGAATCCGTACCCCCGCTGCAGATCCGACAGGCCCGGACTGAGCTGCTGGAACCCCGGCGGGCCGCCCACGACCATCGTCGGCGCCACCCGGGCGAGATCGCGCAACGACGCGAGATGATTGCCCTGGGCGTAGCCGACCGTCACGCCGAGCGCCATGGTGTCGCTGAACGGGGTGGGGGTCAGCAGCGTGAGACTGTGCGCGCCGGCGTAACGCTGAGCGGCCGCGTAGGCGGCGAACTCGCTGTGGTACCGGCGCCGATCGTTGGCGATCGTCGCGTTGAAGGTGTTGAGGTACTCGGGGTACATGTCCAGCGCGCCCGTCCGCAGGTCCTCAACGGTGACACTGGTGGGACCGATGTTCTGGTTGAGCTGGACGGTGTAGCCCTGTGCCTGCAGGGCCAGCGTGTAGAGCTGGCCGAGCACCAGCTGCTCGGTGGAGTTCTTGTCCCCGATGGTCACCGGCGGCTTGCCGGTCCCAGGCAGCGCCGCCGTCCCGGTGCCGTTGGTCGCGGTCTGGGCAACTGTGTCGTTCTGCCCGTTGCCCTGAGTCGAGCCGGTCGACCCCGAGCCGCACCCGGCACAGGCGAAGGCGAGCAGTAGGGAGAGCAGAACGGCGCACCGGCGGGGCTCCACACGTTGCCGAGCAGGACTGGGGGCGCGCATCGAAAAGACGGGCCTCATGCTAGTGCCTCGTTCACACCCCGGCCGCGTGCCGGGCCTCGGCGTGCGCGGCGTCCTCCAGGGTGTCATCAAGCGCCACCAGCGGGGTGGGCAGCCCGGTCGCCGTGGCGATCAGCCAGTCGGCAAACCAGACATTCTTGGGCAGCAGCGGCCCGTGGAGGTAGGTCCCGAGCACGTTGCCGCGCCGGACGCCCTCGGCGCCGGTGCGCCCATCGTTGCCGTGGCCCTTGAGCACCCGCCCCAACGCCAGCTCGTCAGGCCCGAGCGCCGTGCGGCCGCCATGATTCTCAAAGCCGGCCAGGATTCGGGGTCGCCCGGGTTCGAGCTCAACCTCGATCGCCACGTTGCCGATCAGCCGCGGCCCATCGGAACGCACGGTGATCAGGTCAACGAGCCCGGCACCGGGCAGATGCTGATCGCCGAGCTCGTAGGAGTGCCCGAGCAGCTGATAGCCGCCGCACACGCCGAAGATGACGGCGCCCCGCGCCGCGGCGGCCGCGAGCTGCTCGCGTTTGGTTGCGTACAGGTCGCCGGCGCACAGCACCTGGTCGCGGTCCTGACCGCCCCCCATGTAGTAGAGGTCGGCACCCTCGGGGTCCAGGCGGTCGCCCACCCCGCACGAGATCAGCTCGAACTCGATCCCTCGCCACCGGCAGCGCTGCTGCAGTAACCGCAGGTTGCCCCGATCGGCGTAGATGTTCATG
>JALYTU010000407.1 GCA_030854125.1 Actinomycetota bacterium
GAAGTGGCACAGCCGGCGCTTCCCCCCAGCTCGAACACCGCGTGCGACGCGGACTTCGGCCATTTGGACGCTCACCGTAGCGAAGAACCCACCGGTCGCCCGCAAGTTGCGGTGCGTCCGGTGGACGGGAGCGATCCCGCGCTCGTCGCCTACTTGATGAAGAGGATCTCCGAGTACTTCGGCAGCGGCCACAGGTCGTCGGCGACCAGCTTCTCAAGCTGGTCGACACCGCTGCGGACCTCCGCCATCGCCGGGACCGTGGTGTCTCGCATGTACTCGGCGTGCTCGAGGGCCTCGCCCTCGGGCTGGTTCTCCTCCAGGTTGGCCGACTCCAGGGCCTTGATCGCGTCGACCGTCGTCTGCAGCACGCCCTCCACCTCGCCGGCCAGCTCGGCCAGCTGAGCCGCGGTCAGCACCGCGATGTAGCGCGCGGCCGCGGGCACGATCATCGTGCGGGCGATCACGGCCGCCGTCTCGGACTCGATGTTGAGCTTGGTCACGTACTGCTCGAGCAGGACCTCATAGCGGGACTCCAGCTCGCGCCGCGACAGCACGCCGTAATTGGAGAACACCGTCTCGACGTCGTCGTGGATCAGATACGGCAGCGCGTCCGGGGTAGTGCGCAGGTTGAGCAGGCCACGTCGCTCGGCCTCCGCATGCCACTCGTCGGAGTACCCGTCGCCGTCGAACACGATCTGCTTATTGGCGGCGTAGCTGCGCTGCAGGATCGGCCTCAGGGCCGCCTCGAGCCCGGTCCCCTCCCCGAGCGCGTCCTCGAGCTCCTCGGACAGGTAGTCGACTGCCTCGGCGACGATCGTGTTGAGCACCGTGTTGGGCAGTGACAGGGACTGGCTGGAGCCGAGCGCGCGGAACTCGAACTTGTTGCCGGTGAAGGCGAACGGGCTCGTGCGGTTGCGGTCGCCGCCGTGCATCGGCAGCGGCGGCAGCACCGGCGTGCCCAGGCCCAGGAACGACTCGGGGGTCGACTCGCCGACCTCACCCCGTTCGATCGCCTCGAACACCTTCTGCAGCTCGGTGCCGAGGAAGATCGAGATGATCGCCGGCGGAGCCTCGTTGGCGCCGAGGCGGTGGTCCTGGCCGGGAGAGGCGATCGAGGCGCGCAGCAGCCCCTGGTGCTTGTTGACCGCCTGGATCACCGCAGCGCAGAAGAACAGGAACTGGAGATTCTCGTGCGGGGTGTCGCCGGGCTCGAGCAGGTTCTCGCCGTCGTCGGTGCCCATTGACCAGTTGTTGTGCTTGCCTGACCCGTTGACGCCCGCGAAGGGCTTCTCGTGCAGCAGACAGACCAGGCCGTACCGGCGCGCCACGTTCTGCATCACCTGCATGGTCAGCTGCTGGTGGTCAGACCCCACGTTGGAGTTCTCGAAGATGGGAGCGACCTCGTACTGGGCCGGCGCGACCTCGTTGTGGCGGGTTTTGATCGGGATCCCCAGCTTGGCCAGCTCGCGCTCGGTGTCGAGCATGTAGGCGAGCACGCGCTCGGGAATCGACCCGAAGTAGTGATCGTCGAGCTCGTGGCCCTTGGGCGGCTTGGCGCCGAACAATGTCCGCCCCGTGGTGATCAGGTCTGGCCGCTGGAAGTAGTACTGCTCGTCGATCAGGAAGTACTCCTGCTCGGGTCCGACGGTGGTGAAGATCCGCTGCGCGCTCGTGTTGCCGAACAGCCGCAGTGCGTGCATCGCGGACTTCGACAGCGCGTCCATCGAACGCAGCAGCGGGATCTTGGCGTCCAGGGCCTCGCCCGTCCAGGAGACGAACGCGGTCGGGATGCAGAGCAGCGCGCCGTTGGGGTTTTCCAGGATGAACGCCGGCGACGTCGGATCCCAGGCGGTGTAGCCACGCGCCTCGAACGTGCTGCGGATGCCGCCGGTCGGGAAGCTCGACGCGTCGGGCTCGGCCTGGATCAGCTCCTTGCCCGAGAACTCGGCGATCGCGGTGCCGTCTCCAACCGGGCTGTAGAAGCTGTCGTGCTTCTCGGCGGTCAGGCCGGTGAGCGGCTGGAAGACGTGGCTGTAGTGCGTCGCGCCCTTCTCCAGTGCCCATTCCTTCATGGCCAGCGCGACCGAGTCGGCCAGCGAGGTGTCCAGCGCTTCGCCGCTGGCCAGCGTCTTGGCCAGCTGCTTGAAGACGTCCTTGGGCAGCCGCTGGCGCTGGATGGCGGGGCTGAAGACGTTGGAACCGAAGACCTGATTGTCCGAGGTGGTGAGGTCAGGAGCTCCGAGGATCTCTCCGTCCGGAGCCCACTGGGCGGCGAGGACATTCTGCTGGCGGATGGGCATGGCGGTGCTCGTTCCTTCCTCTCGTCGCCCTGGCGGCCGGGGCGTCGCGTAAATGGTCGTCTCGTGCCCGCGCTGGGTGAGTGTCGCCAGCGCGCGCTCGGCTCTCCGGCCAGCATGCGGCGGCACGCAAGAGCGTCCTGAAGCGTAGGCGAGCGGCCCCGATGCAGTCACTATCCCAATGTCCAAACCGATCACGCGACGGTTCGCCGGACGGCGAAGTGACCGCACCGCGTGAGATACCGTACCGGCATGAGCCAGATCGCCCCTGAGACAGCGCAGCCCGGTCCGATGAGCGCCTACGCTCCCGCGGGGGACCGCTACCAGCGGATCTCCTACCGCCGTTGCGGGCGCAGCGGCCTGCTGCTGCCGGCCGTTTCGCTGGGCCTGTGGCAGAACTTCGGCGACGACCGTCCGCTGGCCGCCAGCCGGGCGATCCTGCGGCGCGCGTTTGACCTGGGCGTGACGCACTTCGATCTCGCCAACAACTACGGGCCGCCGTACGGCAGCGCCGAGTCCAACTTCGGGCGCATCTACGCGCAGGACTTCGCCCGACTGCGCGACGAACTGGTGATCTCGACCAAGGCCGGCTACGACATGTGGCCCGGCCCCTACGGTGATCACGGCTCGCGCAAGTACCTGCTCGGCTCGCTGGACCAGAGCCTGCAGCGGATGGGCCTGGACTACGTGGACATCTTCTACTCGCATCGCTTCGATCCCGACACTCCACTCCAGGAGACGATGGGAGCACTGGACTTCGCCGTCCGCTCGGGGAAGGCGCGCTACGTCGGGATCTCCAGCTACTCGGGACGCCGCACCGAGGAGGCGATCGGAATCCTGCGCGCGTTGGGCACGCCGTTGCTGATCCACCAGCCGTCCTACTCGATGTTCAACCGCTGGATCGAGTCCGACCTGCTCGACGTCGTCGGCGCCGAGGGCGTCGGCGTGATCGCCTTCTCGCCCCTGGCCCAGGGGCTGCTGACCGACAAGTACCTCAGCGGCATCCCCGAGGATTCGCGCGTTCGGCGCGGACAGGCCTTCGATGCCGGACTCCTCAGCGAGGAGAACGTGGCCCGCGCTCGGGCGTTGAACGAGATCGCCGCCGGCCGTGGCCAGACGCTGGCTCAGCTGGCGATTGCCTGGGTGCTGCGCGATCCCCGGGTCAGCTCGGCGCTGATCGGTGCCTCGAGCGTCGGTCAGCTTCAGCAGAACGTCGCCGCGCTGGACGGGCTGGAGTTCGACGCCGGCGAGCTCGAGGCGATCGAAGAGCACGCCGTCGACGGGCAGATCAACATCTGGGCGTCCTCCAGCGACGCCTGACCCCGCTCTGCCCCGGCCACGCGGGCCGTGCCCGGGGCTACTGGCCCGAGCCCTGAACGATCTGTCCGTTGTTGTTCACGTAGGACTGGGCCGGTGTGCTGCTGATCTGGACCGGGAAGGTCCCGTGCGGCCGCGAGCCGCCCGCGAGCACGGCGCGGGCCCTGCCGTTGAGGCCGGCGGCAACCTCCCACGCGACGACGTGA
>JALYTU010000408.1 GCA_030854125.1 Actinomycetota bacterium
CGCCATCGCGTCGGCGAGCGGCGGGTTGGCATACGGGCCCGGCGCGCGCAGGGCGCCGAGCACCTGGTGCTGGGACTGCGGATCCTTGTCCTGGCTCATCTTGACCTTGCAGACAAACCGCGTGATCGCCAGCCGGATGCCCGCCGTGCCTGGGGCCAGTCGCGCCACGACCTCCGGCTCGAGCCAGGCGGGGCGGTCGACATGGCGTTGCGACGATCAGCAGGATCTCGCGGTCACCGAAGCCGTGGACGCGCTCGTCCGGGCGCCCGACGTGGGTGACCACGGCCAGGCCGTCCGCGTCAGGATCGAGCAGGATCGGATAGTGAGAGGCGACCAGCGTGTCAGCGTCGTCGCGGCTGATCAGGGTCGCCCACGGGTTGGCTTCGATCAACTTGCGGACGACGGCCTCGTCGGTCTCGGCGTGGGCGGGGTTGTGTCGCATCAGGCGCTGAAGTCGGGCAGCACGAGCGCCCCATCCGGAGCCAGCGTGAAGCCTGGGTTGTGGGCGATCTCCCACAGGTGGCCGTCGAGATCGGCGAACACGCCGCCGTAGCCGCCGTAGAAGGTCTCGGCGGCCGGCCGGGTGACCTTTGCGCCGGCCGCCTCGGCGTCGGCCATGATCGCGTTCACCTCCGCGCGGGAGCGGACGTTCTGCGCCAGCACGACGCCGCCGAAGCCGTCATCTCCGGCGTCCTCGAGGCCCGAATCCTCGGCGAGCTTGGACCGGCTCCACAGCACCAGCGCGACACCGCCTGCCTGGATGAATACGGTCTCCTGGACCTCCTGGCCGTGCCACCCCAGGGCGGCATAGAAGCTCCGGGCGGCCGCGAGGTCGGCGACGCCGAGGGTGATCAGACTGACCCGCATCTCCATGCCCTCGATGATGTCAGAGCTCGCCGTCGAGCCCATCCCGTACCGTGCAGCGATGGCCGATTCAGCTTCAGCATCAGCACTCGACGCGCCCCTGCCGGAGCCGGCCGGCGATCTCGCGATCTCGGCCCGGGGCCTGGTCAAGGCGTACGGGGACGTCCGGGCGCTGGACGGGGTCGATCTGGATGTCACCCGTGGCACCGTGCTCGGCCTACTCGGTCCCAACGGGGCCGGCAAGACGACCGTGGTGCGGATCCTCACCACGCTGCTGCGCGCCGACGCGGGCGTGGCGACGGTCGCCGGTCTCGACATCGTCCGCGATGCCGCCCGGCTGCGCTCCCAGATCGGGCTCGCCGGCCAGTACGCCGCCGTGGACGAGAACCTCACCGGCCTGGAGAACCTGACCATGGTCGGCCGGCTCTACGGGATGTCCCGCGCGGCGGCCAAGCGACGCGGGAATGAGCTGCTGGCCCGCTTTGACCTCGAGGCCGCCGCGAACCGGACGGTGAAGACCTTTTCGGGCGGCATGCGCCGCCGCATCGATCTCTCCGCGGCGCTCGTGGCCCGTCCGCCGATCCTGTTTCTGGACGAGCCGACCACCGGCCTGGATCCGCGCAGCCGGCTGAACCTCTGGGAGACGATTGAGAGTCTGGTCGCCGACGGGACCACCGTCCTGCTCACGACCCAGTACCTGGACGAGGCCGATCGCCTCGCTGACGCGATCACCGTGATCGATCACGGCAAGGTGATCGCCCGGGGCACGTCGGACGAGCTTAAGGACCGGGTCGGCGGCGAGCGGCTCGAGGTCGCGCTCGAGCCGGGGTTCAGCGGCGAGGCGGCCGCGGCGGCGCTGGCGCCGATGACCGACGGGCCGCCACAGGTCGAGGGCTCAGTGGTGTCTGCGGCCGTCCACGGTCGCGGAGGGGTGATCGTAGACGCGGTCAAGCGGCTCAGCGCGGCGGGGATCGGGGTTGATGACATCAGCCTGCGCCGGCCGACGCTCGACGATGTCTTTCTCAGCCTCACCGGACACGCCGCGGTTGACTCCGCGACCGAGGAGCCGGACGCATGAGGCGGCTGGTCACCGACACGCTGATCATCGCCGAGCGCAACCTCGTCCGGCTGCCGCGCTCACCCGATCTACTGCTCGCCTTCACCGTGCAGCCGATCATGTTCGTGCTGCTGTTCAGGTACGTGTTCGGTGGCGCGATCAACACCCACGGGGTCCCTTATGCCGAATATCTGATCCCCGGCATCATCGTGCAGAACATCGCCTTCGGTGGGTTCGTGACCGCCCTAGGGCTCAACGAGGATGTTCACAAGGGCCTGGTCGATCGTTTCCGGTCACTGCCGATGGCCCGGCCCGCGGTGCTCGCGGGACGCACGCTCGCCGATGTCGTCACCAACCTGATCTCGATCGTCGTGCTGCTGATCACCGGCCTGATCATCGGCTTCTCGTTTCACAGTGGCGTGGTCGACGTGATCGCCGGTTTCGGGATCCTGATCCTGTTCGGCTATGCCTTCTCGTGGGTCTTCGCGCTCGTCGGTCTGCTCGTCTCCTCGCCGGAATCGGCCAATTCGGCCGGCTTTATCGCCGTATTTCCCCTCACCTTCATCTCCTCGGCGTTCGTCCCCGTGCAGACGATGCCCGGGGCGTTGCGCGCATTCGCCAATGTCAATCCGTTCACGATCGTCGTGGACGCGATGCGCCACCTCTGGATCGGTGCCCCCGGCGGACACGTCTGGGGCGCGGTCGCGTGGGCCGTGGTGATCATCGCCGTGTTCGCGCCACTGGCGGTCTCACGCTACCGCCGGGCCGCCGCGCACTGACGCACGGATGGCGCGGAGCCACGAGGCCCGGAACAACCATCTACGGGGCCAGGCGCTCGGAGAACCAGCCCCCGGCCGTGTCCCGGCGAAAGCGCAGCCGGTCGTGCAGGCGATCGGCACGACCCTGCCAGAACTCGACTGACGCCGGCCGCACGCGCACCCCGCTCCAATGCTCGGGCCGGTCAAGCGCGGCACCCCGCTCGGCGGCCCGGGAGAGGTGGCGCCAGGGATCGGCCACCACGTCGCGTGAGGCGATGATCTCAGACTGGGGCGAGACGATCGCGCTGATCCGTGAGCCGACTGGGCGGCTGGCGAAATAGGCATCGGCCTGCTCGGTGTCCACGAGCTCGGTGCTTCCGACGACGATCACCTGGCGTTCGAGCCACAGCCATGGGAAGAGCAGCGACGCCGCCGGGTTGACGCTCAGCTGACGGCCCTTGGCCGAACGCAGGTTGGTGTAGAAGACGAACCCGCGCTCGTCCCACGCCTTGAGCAGGACGGTCCGCGAGCTCGGCGCCCCGTGCTCGTTGGCGGTGGCGAGCACCATCGCAGTGGGCTCGATCGGCGGCTCGCGCCGGGCGTCGGCGAGCCAGCGGCCGAACTGCTCGGTCCAGGTCGCGGCCACGCTCGTCTCGTCCAGGGTGCTGCGCTCGTAGCTGGTGCGCTGGCGGCTGAGATCGTGCTCGTCTGCGCTCGCGCGCTCGCCGTCCATACCGAAGCGATCAGCCCTCGCTGATCTGCACCCGGTCGGGGTAGAAGGCGACGTGCCCGGCGATCGGCGCCACCGCCTCATACGGAGACGTGTACTGCCAGACGGTGTTCTCCGACGTGTCCCCGTCGATCACGACGCTGTAGTAGTTGGCATCACCCTTGTACGGGCAGTAGGTAGCGTGCTCGGTGGCCTGCAGCAGCGAGGCGTCGACGTCCGCGAACGGGATGTACTGTGCGGCCGGGTAGTCGGCCTCGCGCAGGGTCAGCGCGTGCTCTGAGTTGGCGATCGTATGACCGTTGCGGGTCACCGTCACGCGGTGTGGGGTCGGTTCGACCGTGATCGGATGATCGGGACCGGGCTGGAGGATCGGTTTGTCGCTCATGCGGGCTCCTCAGGGGTTGGGG
>JALYTU010000409.1 GCA_030854125.1 Actinomycetota bacterium
CGCCATCGCCGAACACCTCGTTGACCGGGGCTTCACGGTCGTATCGGGGTTGGCGGCGGGCATTGACCGTGCCGCGCACCTTGCGGCGCTGGATCGTGACGGCCACACGATCGCGGTGATCGGCACCGGGCTGCGCCACAGCTATCCGCCAGAGCACGTCGAGCTGCAGGCAGCAATCGCCGCGCGTGACGTGGTCATCTCCCCGTTCTGGCCCGACACCGCCGCGAGCCGCGAGACCTTCCCGCGCCGCAACGGGGTCATGTCAGGGCTCAGCCTCGCCAGCGTCATCGTCGAGGCCGGGATGACCAGCGGCGCGCGCATCCAGGCTCGGCTCTCGCTCGCCCAGGGCCGACCCGTCTTTGTCGCCGGTGAGCTGCTGAGCCAGCCGTGGGCTCAGTCACTGGCAGCACGACCCGCCGTGCACGTCTACCGCGAACCCTCGGAGATCACCGATGTGCTGCGGCTGCGGATTGATGCCGGCGCGCTGGTCCCCTGACGGGCGGACTCCGCCGGCATGCCGACCGTCGCCGCGCTGACTGCTCCGTACGGCAACTTCCTGCTCGGCCCAAGGTCGGGCCCCGCCGTGTGCGAGGTGTGCTTTGACCTGACCGGCGGGCCGCCTCGCTGCCATCACTGCGCCCGCCCCGATCCCTGCATCGCCACGGTGGCACCGATCTCCTATAGCGTCGCCCATGAGCAGCTGCACCACGCCCTGGCCGGATACAAGCGGCCACCCGCCGACGTCGCACAGCGCTTCCAGCTCGAGCTCGCGGCCGTCCTCTGGCGCCACCTGCAACGCCACGAGGCCTGCCTGGCGCGGGCGGCCGGGGTGGCTCGATTCCCGCTCATCACGACCGTGCCGTCAAGCCACCCCGAGCGCGACCGAATCCATCCGCTGCACCGGATCGCCGGTGAGCTGTGCGGCGTGACGCGCAGGCGCCACCGCCGCCTGCTGACCCGAACCGACACGCCGGTGACGCCCCGCTCCGAGCGCGCGGACAAGTTCGAGGCCGAGCCCCTCGACGGCGAGCCGGTCCTGCTCCTCGACGATACCTGGACGACCGGCGCCAACGCCCGCAGCGCCGCCGCGGCACTCACGCGAGCCGGGGCCGGAACGATCGCCGTGCTCGTCATCGGCCGGCACCTGAGCCGCGACTACCGCGACAATCATCGCCGGCTCGACGCGCTTGCCAGCCCCTTTGACTGGGAGACGTGCCCGCACCATCCCGCCGATTGGTGAGCGCGTCAGGACTCGGGGACGGGTCCACTAGGCTCACCGCGTCATGTGGTGGGAGAACGCGGTCATCTACCAGGTCTACATGCGGTCGTTTCAGGATTCTGACGGCGACGGTGTCGGTGACCTGCCCGGCCTGCTCGAGCGCCTCGAGCACATCGCCATGCTCGGCGCTGGCGCGGTCTGGCTGTCGCCGATCTACCGGTCCCCGAACTTCGACTTCGGCTACGACGTCAGTGATTTCGGGACGGTCCACCCGGACTTCGGAACCAGCGCCGATCTCGACGCTCTGATCCTCCGCGCCCACGAGCTCGGCCTGCGCGTCCTGCTCGATTTTGTGCCCTGCCACACGTCGATCGAGCATCCCTGGTTTCGCGAGCACCCCGAGTACTACGTCTGGGCCGACGAGATTCCCAACAACTGGCGCGCGGCGTTCGGAGGGCCGGCCTGGGAGCTCGACGCCGACACGGGCCGCTACTACCTGAGTTCGTTCTTCCCCGAGCAGGCCGACCTGGACTGGCACAACCCGCGGCTTCGCGCAGTCATGACCGACGCTCTGCGCAAGTGGGTGAAGCGCGGCATCGACGGATTCCGGCTCGACGCGCTGGACCGGATCTCCAAGGACGCCGAGCTGCGTGACGAGCCGCCCGCCGGCGGCCCCCCGCCGCTGCCGCTGGATCCGACCGACGCCGAGCTGGAACATCTGTACTCGCGCAACGCGCCGGGTGTCGACGTCCCGCTGCGGGCGATCCGCGAGGCGGTCGGAGGCGCGCTGCTGATCGGCGAGGTGTTCCTGCCGGCCGCTGACCTCGGCCCCTACCTCGAGTGGCTCGACGTCTGCTTCAGCTTCGAGACGATGTTCGCCGCCGGAGATGCCGCGGCGCTGACGCGCGCGATCACCACTGGGCTGACACACGGCGCCACCGGCTGGGTGCTCTCCAACCATGACTTCGACCGGCTGGCGACGCGCGCGGGACCGGGCAACGGCCGAGCTGCAGCTCTTCTGCTGCTCTCGCTTCCAGGGCCCGCCTTCGTTTATCAGGGCGACGAGCTCGGGATGGCCAACGCCCCCCCGGCTGCCGCCAGCCGTGATCGTCACGGCCGCGATCAACTGCGGATGCCGATGCGCTGGGACGAGAGCGAGAATGCGGGCTTCACCACCGGCACCCCCTGGCTGTCCACCGCCGAGCCCGAGGTGCCCAGCGCATCCGAGCAGGACGGTGACCCAAGCTCGACGCTCGCCCTCGTGCGCGGGGCCGTCAAGCTGCGCGCCTCTCTTGACGGCCCCGTCGCCGTCGAGTCACGCGCGCCCGGCACCGTCGTCGTCACCCGCGGAAATCATGTGATCGCCGTCAACCTCTCCGCCGGGCCCCAGGCCGGACCGCCGGCCGAGGGCCTCGAGCTCGAGGCCAACCCCGGGGATGGACACGACCTCAGCGTCATCCCGGCGCACGGCGGCTGGGTCGCTCGCCGGCCAGCGTGATCCGCCGCGCTGGGACGCGACAGTCCGAGGTTTGCTTTTTCGCTCTCAAGGGGTAGGTTGCCCCTGTCGTGAGGAGAGAGAGCCGTACCCACACGCTGGGCGTGCGCAGGGCGCTGCTGACGGGGATCCTCGTCGCCGTGAGCGCGCTCGCACTGGCCGCCTGCGGCGGCTCGAGCGGACCGCCGTCCCTGCAGTGGTACGTGTTCCCCGAGCCGTCGGGATCCTTCGCCCACGCCGCGAAGGTCTGCACCCGGGCGTCGGGCGGCAAGTACTCGATCGCGATCAATACGTTGCCCAGCCAGGCCGATTCCCAGCGCCAACAGCTCGTCCGCCGCCTCGCCGCCAAGGACAGCTCGATCGACATCGTCGGCATGGACGTGACCTACACGCCCGAGTTCGCCCAGGCGGGCTGGATCCGGCCCTGGTCAGGCGCCGACCGGACCGCCGCCAGCAAGGGGGTGCTGCCCGGTCCGCTCGCGACGGCGACATGGCAGAGCAAGCTCTACGGGGCGCCGGACAACTCCAACACGCAGCTACTCTGGTATCGCAAGGACCTGGTGCCCAACCCGCCCCAGACCTGGCAGCAGATGATCAACGATGCGATCAAGCTCGCCAAGCAGGGCAAGCCGCACTACATCGAGGTCCAGGGCGCCCAGTACGAGGGCCTGACCGTGTGGTTCAACTCGCTCGTAAACTCCGCTGGCGGCCAGATCCTCAGTGGCCCCAAGACTGTTGCCATCGGCCCCTCGGCGGTCAAGGCGGCCGCGATCATCCATAACCTCGCCAACTCGCCCGCTGCCGATCCAGGGTTGTCGAACTCAAACGAGGACGCGGCCCGGCTCGGCTTTGAGTCCGGCAAGGCCGCCTTTGAAGTCAACTACCCCTTCGTGTATCCCTCGATCCAGGCCGACAAGCCCAAGCTCGCCAAGGTGTTCGGCTACACCTACTACCCGCGGGTCGACGCCAACGCGCCGGCCAAGGTCACGATCGGCGGCCTGAACCTCGCCGTCTCCAGCTACTCGCTGTATCCCAAGTACGACTTCGCCGCGATCCGCTGCCTGACCGACGCGGCCAACCAGAAGGTGGACGCGATCAAGG